>JBDTSX010000034.1:0-15131 GCA_039930925.1 Acidobacteriota bacterium
CCGGCTGGCCGAAGATCACCAGGCCGCCGGCGTCAGCGGTGTCGATCCCGCCGAGGATCTTGGCCAGGGTGCTCTTGCCGGCGCCATTCTCTCCGCAGAGCGCGTGGCACGACCCGTCCCGAACGTCGAACGTGACGTCCTCGAGCGCCAGCGCGCCAGGGAAGCGCTTGGTGATCCCCTGAAATCGGATCGCCGGTTCTGTGATCGTCTGGGTCATGGTCTGCCGCGCCGCAGCCCGCATGCCGGTCCGCGCATCCACCGGACTACGGCATCGTGAGGTAGGCCTCCGGCACGTCGGTGAATCCCCAGTCCTTGAGCTTGCGCGCCCAGGTCCCGAGGTTCGCCTTCGTGACCCGTTCAAGCTCCATCGGAATGATCTGCGGCACGTCCTGCTTGAGTTGGACCTTGTCGAAGATCCGCTGCACCGACACGTAGCCCCACAGGTAGGTCGGTTGGGCGAGGAGCACCGGGGCGAGCCCCTTGTCGACATAGGCGAGCTCCGCAGGGAGCGCGTCCACGGCGACGATTTTCACTTTGTTGGCGTCGAGATCGGTCAGCAGGGTCGGCGTGAAGAGCGGCCAGCCGCCGATCATCGCCCAGCCCTGGATCTGGGGATAGGCGTTCTGCACGCGGATGACTTCGGCGGCGGCGTCCTGCGGGGTCTCGAGGTGGTAGAAGGTGCCGGCGATGGTGATCCCGGGGTGGTTGGCCGCTTCCTTTTTGACCCCCTCGACGCGCTTGCGCAGGTTTGGCGCGTTCTGGTTGCCGGCGAGGATCGCCACCGACCCCTTGTCCTTCATCAGCGGCGCGAGCTCGCGCATCGTCGCTTCGCCGGTCTTGATGTCGTCCACGCCGTAGAACGCGAACCGCTTCGATTCCGGCGCGTCGCTGTCGAAGGTCATCACCGCGACGCCGCGGCCGACCGCGTCGTTGATCGCGCCGGTGACCTTGCCCGCATCCGAGCAGGAGATGAGGATCGCGCTCGCCCCCTCGTTGACCGCCTGCGCGATGCGCTGCGCCTGGACCTGGCCGTCCTCGGCGGGCGGCGTCATCCAGACGATCTCGACCGGGACATTGTGCTTCTGGGACAGTTCCTTGGCGGCGGCCTCGGCGCCGGTACGGGCCGACAGGAACACCGGGTTGGTCGAGCTCTTCGCGATCATCGCGATCTTCAGGGCGGTCCCGGAGGCGGCCGGCTGTTCTCCGCCGCCGCAGCCGGCCAGCCAGAGCGCCAGCACGGCCATCGTTGCGCGTGTCGTCCGTGTTCTCATCGTGAATGTCTCCATCTTCCCGGCGCCCATGCGGGCAACCCTGCCTGGTGCGGAGCTCGGTCGCGATCCCCGCGTGCTGCTGTCTGCCGGCGTCTCCCCGGCCTGCCTGTAGACACCGTGTCAAAACGGCTTGTGGCGTCCGACGCCACCGGCCGGCGCGCGCCTGTAGTGCCCAGCGTGAGCCGGACCGGTGCCCGCTTCACCCGGTCGATGGCGGCTGTTGACGCCCGTGTCATTTCGCGGCGGCCCGGGCCAGCCGGCGGTTCGTGAAGCCGGCGCTGGCGCGATCCAGGACGACCGCCACGATCGTCGCGCACCCGATGATGATCCACTCGTAGTTCTGATCGAAGTGCAGCGTGCGGATCGACTGGCGGATCAGGACGATCAGCACGGCGCCGAGCATGGCGTTGACCGCGCTGCCCTTACCTCCGGCGAGACTGGCGCCGCCGACGACCGCTGACGCTATCACGTACAGCTCGTAGCCGGTCGCATCCACGCAGGATGCCGACCCGTAAAAACTGGCCCCCATGAACGCCGCGATCCCGGCGGTCAGTCCGGAGATGACGAACACGCTGCTCTGGATCCGCCACAGCGACAACCCGGAAAAGCGGCTGGCGTTCGGGTTACCGCCGACGGCGAAGATGTGCCGCCCCATCACCGTCTGCCGCAGATAGATCGCCCCGAGCGCCGTCACCGCGATCATCGTCAACATCGGCGCCGGATACAGCGACGCGTTGAGCCCCATCGAGGCCTTCGCCATGCGCGTGAGCGCGGGCGGGAGCAGGATGCTTTCGGCGTTGCTGGCGACGAACGCGACGCCGCGCAGGATCCACATCGTGCCGAGCGTGATGATGAACGGATGCACCCGCAGGCCGACCACCATCAGGCCGTTGATCGCGCCGCGCGATCGTCTCGAGCGGGCCGGCCGGCCCATGGGCGCGCAGCACCATGGCGGTCGCGACTCCGGCAAGGGCATAGACGGATCCGACGGACAGGTCGATCCCGCCGGAGATGATCACCATGGTCGCGCCGACCGCCATCACGGCAAAGAAGCTGGCGTCGGTGGCGGTCTGGATCAGGGTGTAGGAGTTGAGAAAATTATTGACCGGCTGGCCGGTCAGCCGATCCGCGTGGGTCCCCGCAAGCGCCGTGAGCACGGCGCCCAGCAACAGAATGACAAGGATCAACCCGGCTTGCTGGGACGCCAGAATTTTGCGCACGGGCCAATACTCTACCGCATCGGGTCGCGCGCCTCGCGCGCCACCTCAGCGCAGCGGCAGGCGCGCCCTCAGCCACTCGAGACGATCCGGCGTGATCCGCAACTCATGCAGCAGCGAGAGCGCGGCCCGGTAGTAGGGCTCCGTGAAGAGCCAGTGATAGTGCACGTGCACCGGCGGTGCTGCGCGGCTCGCTCCGGCGAGATCAGGCCGCTCCAGCAGCAGGTGGAGCGGCACATTGTAGGTTGCCGGATAGTGGAGCACCCGTCGGGTCGTGCTCCAGATCGCCAGCGCCGCCGCGGCCTGGTTCGATCCCCAGTACGCGCTCGCCTCCTCTCCGACGAATCCCGTGGAAGCGAAGACGCGTGGCGCGTCTCCCTGCCACGGCTTGAGGTGCGCAGCGACCGAGCGCGAGAACAGGTCCGCCCAGGCGCGCAGGATGCCGCATTCCCTGCGGACGACGACGAGGCCGCCGTTGTACGAGGCGCGGACGCGGTGCCGGCCGTCCGTCGTGCGCACGAACGGAAGACGGTCGAGCGTGACGCCTTGAAGCTCCGCCAACCGGGCCCAGTAGTCTTCGAACGGATCGCCCGGTCCCTCGCTGGTGCTCCCTTTCGAGTCCACCGGCCGCGCCGCGACGTCGGCGCCCGCCGGCAGGAGCAGTTCATCGAAAAACAGAGTGTCGCTGTCCAGCACGACGACCCACTCGGTGCGCGCGCGCGGCTCGGCCCACGCGGCGGCAAAGACACGATTCGCCGAGCCGTATTCGGGGCAGACGCGATTGAGGGGTTCCTCCGCATACTCGACCGCCATCGCGTCGAGCTGCCGGCGTGTGGTGGCGTCGATGCCGAGGCCCGGGCGGGGAGCGACGGCCAGGATCGGCGCATCGCGGTAGCGGCCGCCGAAGCGGCGGATGCTCTCGCAGAGGAGCACTGCCTGCGCCCCAATCGCGTTGTTCTCGATGCAGAGCACGAACGTCGGCGCGCCTGCGGGCTCGCTCACGTCTGTTTCGGGCCCCCGCCTTCGTGTTGGAGCAGCGAGCCGAACGCCGCGAGCGCCTGATAGTCCGTCGTCCAGCCGGCGCAGGCGGCGGCGAGCCCCATCACCCCGCCTTCTCCGGAGAACACGTCCTGGCCCTGAAGGAACTCGGCGCCGCGCGCCCAGGCGCGGAAGAAGTCATCCTCGCGGCCGTCCTTGGTGACCGCGTAGCAGGTTTCGTGACACCAGCGCGCGGTGCGCAGTGTGTCCGGATCACCGGTCAGGAGACGGGCCAGCTCGATGAATGCGGGAAGACGCCACGGACCGCACGTTTCCAGGTGATCGGCAATGCTCGTGCGCACGACCGGCACCACGGCGAGGCCGGACCGGAACGCCTCCATCACCGGAAACGCACCGAGCCGCGAGTCCGCGTCCAGGAAGATCGCGGTGTCGAAGTGTTCCAGCGCGGTCTGTACGGCGAATCGCTTGTCGTGATACGCGGCGGCGCCGCGGCCGTTGCCAGTGGGTGAGTGACGCGCCAGATAATCGATCGCCATCGGGCCGGTTGCGGTATGGCGGACGGCCCGGACCGGCAGATCGATGAAGTCGTGCGGTTCGTCGGTCAGCACCACCCAGGGCATCGACGCGGTCTCGGCGCAGAGCAGGCGGGCGCGACGGCGATACGGCTCATGAATCGCGAGGGTGCAGAAGCAGACTGACATGGAACCGGTCTCGTCAGACCGCGCCGGCGTCGGCGACCGATCCCCGCGCGCGAGCGGGGAGTCGCTTGGCAATGCGATGGACCAGCGCGGTGAACAGCCGCCCACGCCTGGTTCCGGCAGGCAGGCTCCGCGCGATCACCTGGCGCGCCACCGTCACCAGCCTCCACGCGGAGCTCGTTTGAACCTCCTCGAGTGTCGCGAGGGCGACCCCCCTCGCGCGCGCCTGTGCGTCTCGATCGATCGTGAGGGCGCGGAGATCGGACTGGAGCGCGGCAATCGCCTGGCGCTCCTGCTGCTGCCGGGTGCCCAGTTCGCCGCAGTGTCGCGCGAGCGCGGCGGACTCGGTGGCCAGGCGATCCCGATCGGCGCCGGCGGCGTCTAGCGCCGCGGTCTGTGTTTCGGTGTGCCGCGCCAGGGCGTCGCGCTCGTCGATCGCCGCCCGATACTGGATCCTGATCGCGTCGCGGTCGGCGAGCAGGGCCTGGTACTCGCGCGTGACGTCGCCACGCTCGGCGGCCAGCCCTTCGTACCACCCGGTGATCGTGTTGCGCGCCGTGATCACGGCCTGGTGCTCCTGGCCGAGAGTGTCGTGCGCCACGATCATGGCCTGGTGCTCGCCCGCGAGCCGGTCGCGCTCAGCAACGAGCGCCGCGTCCCGGACCGCGAACGCGTCGCGGTCGGCGAGCAGAACCTGGTAGGCGCGGCTGAGGTCCTGGTGCGCGCCGGAGAGCAGGTCGTACTCGCCCGTGAGGGTCACTCGCGCCGCGGACAGTGCCTCGTAAGCGCGTGCGCTCTTCACGCGTTCCTCGAGTAGGGCCTCGTACTCGCGTGTCAGGTTCACCCGTTCGGCGAGGAATGCCTGAACGTCGCGCGCCAGTGCGTCCCGCTCCGCAGCCGTCGCGGCGATCTGATTGAACGCCTCGAGCGCTCGCGCACCGAGCAACTCCAGCGCACGGTCGGCTCCCCCGGTGGCCCGACCCGGCGCCGCGGCATCCGTACCCTGTGCCCGCCGCGCCTCCGCGTGCGCCTTCACCCCGACGTAGAAGCCCTTCGTGGCAAACGAGATCCGCGGGTCCACGACAAGATCCGCCGTCGTCATGTGGTGGTGGCACATGGCCGGCTCGAGGAACTCTTCGACCGCGGCGCGAGTTCCGGGGGCCTCGGCTCGTTCCGGATGCCCGATGAATGCCGCCATGCGCCGCAGCGCCTGCTCCCAATCCTCGAGGATCTCCTCGTAGCCGACGAACATCCGCGGCCGGCCGCTCGTCTGCGCGATCGCCGCCTGCGCATGCGCGAGCCACAGCCGCTCGGCTTTTTCGCTGCTCATCGCATTGCGCCTGGTCAGCGACGCGACCACGGCGCACGGATTGCGGACGCACACGACGTACTGCATCGGTCCGGCGAGGTCCTGCCAGAACGGCAGGGTCAGGCAGGTTCGCGGATCCTTCCAGCCCCACAACGGCTCCGCCGCGAAATCCTCGGCAAGGAGCCTGCCGGCCCTGGCCCGCAGATCCGCGAGGCGCGCATCACGCGGCCAGGACGGAGGAAACTCGGGCGGCTGGTCCCAGCGTCCGCCGAACGCCGCGAGGATTTCGTCGTTGAGATCGACGATGCGGCGGTGCTCCCAGTAGCCCTTGGGATTGTCGTCCCCGGCGGTGACGACCCGCTCGTCCGGGCCGAGGGCCACGCCGAGCAGGTTGAGCATCCGGGCGACCAGCGACGTGCCGCTCCGGTGCATGCCGAGCGTGCAGATGACCGTCGCGCCCGCCGGCTGTCCGCTCAGATCCATGGGGCCAGCTCCTTCCCGATTGAACGTCGAGCGCGCCGGCGGCAGGGTCCCTCCTACCGTATCCATCGCCACTGGTTGATCGACCAGGGCCGCGCCCCGGGCAGCAGTTCGTTCACGGCGCGTACGACCTCCGGCCACTTGACGGGATCGTAGTCGTCGCCCGACAGCCACCCACCCGCCTTGACCTTGGGCAGCCAGGACACGATGTCGGCGGTGACGTGCTGATGATCGTGGCGAGCGTCGAGGTGCACCCAGTCGATCGATCGGTCGGCGAACAAACCGGACGCGGTAATCGAGTCGGAGACGACGAGCGAGATGGCGTCAGCGTAGCCGCACGCGATGATGTTCCGGTGCAGCGTCCCCGCGAAAGTCCCGTCCCCTTCCGCCACCGCCGCGGCGTGATAGTCCTTCTCGCGTGGACCTTCGGCGCCGCTGCCCCGGCACGTATCCACCCCAACCAGCACGAAGCGCTTGCCGCTGCGCCCGGCGATTTCCGCCAGCGAGCAGAGACTGCGGCCGAGAAAGTTGCCGACCTCGATGAACCGGCTGCCGTCCGGGAAGTGTTCAGCGGCCTCTTCCTGGGCGGACCGCCATTGAAACCAACCGGGTATCTCGTCCCAGTTCACGCGAGCACCCACTGTCTGGAGTCCGCCACGGGCCGGTGCGCCGCGAAGCCTGCCCTCGCCGTGGTGATGCCGTTACTATATGGCAAGATGCAGATCGTGCCGCCGACAGACTGTGGTCGCCGGCGGGCATCCCGTCAGCCCCTAACATCCTTGCAGAACGCCCGAATTTCTCGATGACATCCATCTCCCAACGCCTGGCCACGGAACTGAACGTCCGCGTCGCCCAGGTCGACGCGACGATTGCGCTTCTCGACGAGAAATCCACCGTTCCCTTCATCGCCCGCTACCGCAAGGAAGCGACCGGCGGTCTGGACGACACCCAGCTGCGTACGCTCGACGAGCGGCTCACCTACCTTCGCGACCTCGAGGACCGGCGCGCGGCGATCCTCGAGAGCATCACGGAGCAGGGCAAGCTGACGCCGGCACTCAGGGCGTCGATTCTCGCCGCCGACACGAAAGCGCGGCTCGAAGATCTCTACCTGCCCTACAAGCCGAAGCGGCGCACCAAGGCGCAGATTGCGCGCGAAGCCGGGCTCGAACCGCTCGCACGCACGCTGCTCCAGCATCCGGCGCAGGTGCCCGAGGCGGCCGCGGCCTCCTACGTCAACGCGGAACAGGGCGTGCCGGATGCCGCCGCCGCCCTCGAGGGGGCGCGCTGGATTCTGATCGAGACCTTCTCCGAAGACGCCGAGCTGGTTGGCGGCCTGCGGCAATTGCTCTGGGAGCGCGGTGAATGGACGTCGGCCGTCGTTCCTGGAAAGGAGGCCGAAGGGCTCAAGTTCTCCGATTACTTCAGCGCGTCGGAGCGCGTGAAGAGCGTGCCGTCCCATCGCACCCTCGCCCTGCTGCGCGGGCGCAAGGAAGGCATGCTGCGCCTGTCGGTGGGTCTGCCGGACGATGGCAGCCAGGCCGAGCCCGAGCGCCGCATCGCCGCGCGCGCCGGCGTCGCGCCGCAGCAGCGGCCGGCCGACCCGTGGCTGGCCGAGACGGTCCGCTGGACGTGGAAGGTCAGGATGCTGGCGCATCTCGAGGCCGAGATCGAGCAGCGGCTGCGCGACGAGGCGGAGGCGGAAGCGATTCGCGTGTTCGGCCGCAATCTGCACGATCTCCTGCTCGCGCCGCCGGCCGGACAGCGCGTGACGATGGGGCTCGATCCGGGGATCCGGACCGGCGTCAAGGTGGCAGTGGTCGATGGGACGGGCAAATTGCTGGAGACCGCTACGGTCTATCCGCACGAGCCGCGAAAGGACTGGGACGGCACGCTCCGCACGCTGGCGGCGCTCTGCGCCAGGCACGGCGTGCAGCTGATTGCCATCGGCAACGGCACCGCCTCGCGCGAGACCGACCGGCTGGCCGCTGATCTGATGCAGCGCCTGCCGGACCTGCCGCTGACCAAGATCGTCGTCTCCGAAGCGGGAGCGTCGGTCTATTCCGCATCCGAAGAGGCGGCGCGGGAATTTCCCACCGTGGACGTGTCGTTGCGCGGGGCGGTCTCGATCGCGCGGCGGCTCCAGGATCCGCTGGCCGAGCTGGTGCGCATCGATCCCAAGGCGATCGGCGTCGGACAGTATCAACACGACGTCAGCCAGTCCCGGCTCGCGAGGCAGCTCGATGCGGTCGTCGAAGACTGCGTCAACGCGGTCGGCGCGGACGTCAACACCGCGTCGGCGCCGCTGCTCGCGCGGATCTCCGGCCTGAATCAGTCGCTCGCGCTCAATATCGTGTCGTTCCGCGACGAGCACGGGCCGTTCCACAACCGACGCCAATTCCTGAAGGTGCCGCGCATCGGCGATCGCACGTTCCAGCAGGCGGCCGGGTTCCTGCGCATCACGCAGGGCGACAACCCGCTCGATGCATCGGCCGTCCACCCCGAGGCCTACCCCGTGGTCCAGCGCATCGTCTCGCGAACCGGTCTCGACATCGGCTCGCTGATTGGCAAATCCTCGGTGCTGCGCGCGTTGAAGCCCGAGGAGTTCGCCGACGATCGGTTCGGCCTCCCGACCGTCAAGGACATTCTCGCCGAGCTCGAAAAGCCGGGACGGGATCCACGGCCGGAATTCAAGGCGGCCGTGTTCAAGGAGGGTGTCCGTGAGCTGCGCGACCTGGAGCCGGGCATGATGCTCGAAGGGGTCGTGACCAACGTCGCGAACTTCGGCGCGTTCGTTGACATTGGCGTGCACCAGGACGGTCTCGTGCACGTCTCGCAGCTCGCCGACCGCTTCGTCAAGGATCCGCGCGAGGTGGTCAAGGCCGGCGACATCGTCACGGTCAGGGTGATCGAGGTCGATCTCCCGCGCCAGCGCATCGCGCTGACGATGAAGCTGCAGCCGGCGATCGACCGCACCACGCGCCCCGCCGCAACGCCGAAGCCGGCCGCGCCGACGCCGCCGACCGCCCCGGCCCCCGCGCGTGCCGCCGCACCCAGTACATCGTTCGCCGCGGCGTTCGCCAAGCTGACGCGTGATTGAGCGCCCGATCGCCCCGGTGTAGACTCGTGCGGCTCGACCCGGCAACCTGGCAATCCGAGATACGGCGGGAGATCGATCATGAAGTCAGAGATTTCGAGGCGGACGCTGATCAGAACGATTGGCGCCGCCGCTGGTGCCGCGATGGTCGCGCCGGCGACGTTGCTTGGGCAGCAGGGACGCCCGGGGTCGGCGCCGACGGTGATTTCCAATCCGCCGCGCGATTTCGGCCCCGACGCGCCGCCGACCACCTACTTCACGGATCCCGACGTGCTGACCGTGGATCCGGCCTTCGACGGGCTGGTGCAGGCGAACACCTCGATCAAGCGGCTGTGGACGGGCGCGCTCTGGACCGAGGGACCGGCCTGGAGCAGCCAGGGCCGGTACCTCCTGTGGAGCGACATTCCGAACAATCGTCAGATGCGCTGGCTGGAAGACGACGGCCGCGTCAGCGTGTTCCGCAGCCCGTCCAACAACAGCAACGGCAACAGTTTCGATTTCCAGGGGCGGCAGTTGTCCTGCGAGCACCTGACACGCCGTGTCGTACGCTACGAGCACGACGGCTCGATCACGATCATCGCCGACGCGTTTCAGGGCAAGCGGCTGAACTCTCCCAATGACGTCGTCGCACACAAGGATGGGAGCGTCTGGTTCACCGATCCTCCCTATGGCGGGCAATTGTACGAGGGCGCACCGGACGCGAGCGGTGGACCAACCAATGCGGCGGGGCGCCTCAATTCGAGGGTCGGCCAGCCGGCGGAGATCGGCACGTTCAAGCGGGAACTGCCGACCAATGTGTACCGCGCCGACCCAGGCGGCAGGGTGGACCTGGTGATTGGCGAGGATCAGGTGCCCGATCCCAACGGCATCACCTTCTCGCCCGATTTCAAGAAGGTGTATGTCGCCAGCACCGGCAAGGGGCCCGGCGACACCGGCGCGGGCGGCAAGGGTGAGGTCTACGTTTTCGACCTGGGCGCCGACAACAAGCCGGCGAACCGGAAACTGTTCAGCGATTTCACGATCGACGGCGTGAAATGCGGTCCCGACGGCCTGCGCTGCGATGTCGAAGGCAACCTCTGGGCGTCCAGCAACGCCGGACGCGCCGTCGGGTATAGCGGCGTGACCGTCTGGAATCCGGCCGGCAAGCTGCTCGGCCGGATCCGCCTCCCGGAAGTCTGCGGGAACCTGACGTTCGGCGGCCCGAAGCGTAACCGCCTCTTCATGATGGCGAGCCAGTCGGTCTACGCGGTGTACGTCGGCACGCAGGGGGCCGGGCCCGCATAGCAGTGGGCCCTCCGAAAACCTCTCGCATCCGCTGGTTTTGCCATAAGATGTGCCGCATGCGCATTGCCCGTGGCACCTGCGCGGTGACCCTTGCAGCGGCGGCGTTCGCGTTGTTCATGGCCGCCGCCCCGGCCGTGCTGGCGCGGGCTCAGACGCCGCCGATCAGCTTCAACCGGGAAATCCTCCCCATCCTCTCCAATAACTGCTTCGCGTGCCACGGCCCCGACGAAAAGAAGCGGGAAACCAAGTTTCACTTCGACACGCGCGAAGGGGCGCTCGTCAAGAAGGGCGTGATCGAGCCGGGGCATGCCGACGACAGCCTGCTGATCGAGAAGATCACCGATCCGAACCCGAAGGAGCGGATGGCGCCGCCGGAGTCCGGACACACCCTCACCGCCAAGCAGATCGATCAGCTGCGCCGATGGATCGACGAAGGGGCGAAGTGGGATACGCACTGGGCGTATGTGCCGCCGGTCAGGACCAATCCGCCTGACGTGAGCCAGACGGCGTGGGTGCGGAATCCGATCGATCGCTATATCCTCGCGCGGCTCGATCGCGAAGGGCTGAAGCCTTCGCCGGAAGCGGACCGGACGACGCTGCTGCGCCGCGTGACGTACGACCTCACCGGCCTGCCGCCGACGCCCGCCGAGGTGGACGGCTTTCTCGCCGACCGCGCCCCGGACGCGTACGAGAAGCGGGTGGACGCCCTCCTGCATTCACCGCACTACGGCGAGCGGATGGCGATGCCGTGGCTCGATGCCGCCCGCTACGCCGATACCAACGGCTTCCACATCGACAATCTCCGGGGCATGTGGCCGTGGCGCGACTGGGTGATCCGCGCGTTCAACCGGAACCTGCCCTTCGACGAGTTCACGATCGAGCAGCTGGCCGGCGATCTGCTCCCGGATGCCACGCTCGATCAGAAGGTCGCCTCCGGCTTCAATCGCAACAACATGATCAACTTCGAAGGGGGCGCGATCGCCGACGAGTATCAGGTCGAGTACGTCATGGATCGCGTCGAGGCCACCTCGTCCACCTTCATGGGCTTGACGATGGGCTGCGCGCGCTGCCACTCGCACAAGTTCGATCCGATCACCCACAAGGAGTTCTACCAGTTCTTCGCCTTCTTCAACACGCTCCCCGAGCTCGGCCTCGACGGACGTGCGGGCAACGCGGCGCCGCTCGTTCAGCTGCCGTCGCCGAGCCAGCAGGCGCGCCTCGACGAGTTGAAGGTGGCGATCGCCGCGCGGGAATCGGCGCTGGCGGATCCCGTCGTCGCGCCGATGCAGGCCGAATGGGAGAAGACGTTCGCCGGCAAGCTCGCGCCCGTCGAAGCGGATGGACTGAGCGCGTACTACGAGCTCGACGGCAGCTTTTCCGATATCTCGGGCCGGTATCAGCACGGGCGCATGATCTCGGGTGAGCCGACTTTCGATATCGGGCAAATCGGCCGCGCGGCTTCGTTCGACGGGGACACTGAGGTCAGCTTCGGGGACGTCGGCGGGTTCGATCGCACGGACGCGTTCAGCCTGGCGGTCTGGTTGAAGGGACGCGGCCACCTTCCAATCGACGTCTTCCGCAAATTCGACGAGGCGCAGCCGTCGCGCGGCTATGGATGGCGCCTGGACGACGTCACGCTGACGGGGGTGCAGGCGTGGTCCGCGCGTCTCACGATCACGGTTGGCGGCGACCCGCCCGACAGCACGATTCAGATTCGCACGCGCGAGCGGCTGCGGCTGGGCGACTGGTATCACGTCGCGATGACCTACGACGGATCGGGCAAGGCGGCCGGTCTCGGCCTGTACCTCAACGGGGAGCGGCTGGACACCGAGGTGGTTCGCGACAGCTTGAGCGGATCGACGCGGACCAGCGCGCCGCTCCGTGTCGGCAGCCGCCAGCCAGGCACGCCGTTCGTCGGGCAGATTGACGATCTCCGCCTCTACAATCGGGTCTTGACGCCCGCGCAAATCGAACAGCTGGCGATTCACTACAAGCCGCGCGTCATCATCTCCGGCGTCACCGGCAAGCGTTCGAAGAGCGAGGCCGGTCAGATGCGCGAGTACTACCTGACCTACGCCGCGCCCGAGAGTCTTCGCACCGCGAACGCCGAGCTGAAGGCGCTCCGGAAACAGAAAGAGGAGCTCGACCTGGCCATCCCGAGCGCGATGGTGATGGCGGAGATGAGCAAGCCGCGGGACAGTTTCATCCTGGCGCGCGGCGACTATCGCAATCAAACCGAGAAGGTCACCCCGGGTGTGCCGGCGATGCTGCCGCCGCTGCCCGAGGGGGCGCCGCTCAACCGGCTCACGCTGGCGAAGTGGCTGGTCCAGCCCGGCCATCCGCTCACGTCGCGAGTCGCCGTCAACCGGTTCTGGCAGATGTATTTCGGCTACGGGATCGTCAAGACGCAGGAAGATTTCGGGGTGCAGGGGGAGGCGCCGGTTCATCCGGAGCTACTCGACTGGCTGGCGACGGAGTTCATCCGCACCGGCTGGGATATGCGGGAGATGCAGCGGCTGATCGTGACGTCGGCCACCTATCGGCAGTCCGCCAAAGTGGACGCGGTGCTGAGCGACCGGGATCCAGAGAATCGCCTGCTCGCGCGCGGCCCGCGGGTCCGGCTGCCTGCCGAAATGATCCGCGACACGGCCCTGTCGGCCAGCGGATTGCTCAACGATCAGATCGGCGGACCCAGCGTGCTCCCGTATCAGCCCAAGGGCTTGTGGGAAGAGATGGCCTTCGGCGAGGGGTTCACGGCGCAACGCTACGAACAGAGTCACGGGAAAGATCTCTACCGGCGGGGGATGTACACCTTCTGGAAACGGACGGTGCCCCCGGCCTCGCTCGCGACGTTCGATGCGCCGGATCGCGAGAAGTGCACCGCCCGCCGCACGCTGACCAACACGCCGCTCCAGGCGCTGGCGCTGCTCAACGATCCGACCTACGTGGAAGCGTCGCGCGCGCTCGCGCAGCGGACGCTCCTCGAAGGCGGCAAGGACCGGGACGACCGGCTCGCATATGCCTTCCGCCTTGCGACCGCGCGCAAGCCGACCGGCGAAGAGGCCAAGGTGCTGCGCAGTCTCCTGGGCGACCGGCTGAGCGCCTTCCGCAAGGATCGGCCGGCGGCTCTCAAGCTGCTCGGCGTCGGCGAGTCGGCGCGCGACCCGCGGCTCGATGCCGCGGAGCTGGCGGCGTGGACGACCGTGACCAGCGTGATCCTGAATCTCGATGAAACGATTACCAAGTAGGTAAGCGCCGTACTCGCTGCTGGTCCGAAACGGCTCCTTCCCTCCGGTTCAAGACCAGTAGCCGATTTGTGAGGGCCCGATTGAATCTCCAGCACCAACGCGACCTGCGGATGACCCGCCGGCAGTTGTTCGGGCGATCCGCGCAGGGGATCGGGATCGGTGCGCTCGCGTCGCTGCTCGGGCCGGAGTGGCTGACGGCCGCGGGTATCGATCAGGCTCGCGATCCGAAAAGCGGCGGTCTGGCCGGCCTGCCGCACTTCGCGCCGACGGCCAAGCGCGTGATCTTCCTGCACCAGTCGGGCGGACCCTCGCAGCTCGAGACGTTCGACTACAAGCCGGGGCTGCTCAAGTATCAAGGCACGCAGATTCCCGATTCGGTGCGGCAGGGGCAGCGCGTCGCGCAGACCATGGGGCAGGCGCTGCTGCCGGTGGCGCGGTCGATCTATTCGTTCGCGCAGTACGGGCAGTCCGGCGCCTGGGTCAGCGAGCTGCTGCCGCACACCGCCAAGATCGTGGACGACATCACGATCATCCGGACCATGAACACGGAGGCGATCAATCACGATCCGGCGATCACCTTCATCCAGACGGGATTTCAGCAGCCGGGCCGGCCCAGCATGGGAGCGTGGCTCAGTTATGGGCTCGGCAGCGAGAACCAGAACCTGCCGGCGTTCGTCGTGCTGCTGTCGCAGGCGCACGCGATCAACGCCGATCAGCCGCTGTTCTCGCGGCTCTGGGCGAGCGGCTTCCTGCCGTCCAGTTATCAGGGGGTGCGGTTCCGCGGCGGCAGTGCGCCGGTGCTCTACCTCAACGATCCGCCGGGCATCACCAAGACGACGCGGCGGCAGATGCTCGATGCGGTGTCCAAGCTGAACACGATCAGCCACGACGAGTATGGCGATCCGGAAATCGAGACGCGGATCGCGCAATACGAAATGGCGTATCGGATGCAGACGTCGGTGCCGGACCTGATGGATCTCTCGAAGGAGCCCGATTCGGTCTTCGAGATGTACGGTCCGGAGTCGCGTAAGCCTGGCACCTATGCGGCGAACTGCCTGCTGGCGCGGCGGATGGCGGAGCGGAACGTGCGGTTCATCCAGCTCTATCATCGCGGCTGGGATCAGCACGGGGACCTTCCGCGCGACCTGGCGCTGCAGTGCAAGGGGACCGATCAGCCGACCGCGGCGCTCGTCACCGACCTGAAGCAGCGCGGGCTGCTCGACGACACACTGGTGGTGTGGGGCGGAGAGTTCGGGCGCACCGTGTTCAGCCAGGGCAAGCTCACCGAGGCGAACTACGGCCGCGACCATCACCCGCGCAACTTCTGCATGTGGGTGGCCGGGGGCGGGACGAAGCGCGGATTCGTCCTCGGAGAAACCGACGACTTCAGCTACAACATCACGTCGGACCCGGTGTCCGTCTACGATCTGCAGGCGACGATTCTGCACACCCTCGGCATCGATCACAAGAAACTGATCTACAAGTTCCAGGGGCGGGATTTCCGGCTGACGGACGTCCACGGCGACGTAGT
>JBDTSX010000035.1:0-15068 GCA_039930925.1 Acidobacteriota bacterium
TTCTCCAGAAGCCGATTCGTCACCGCCGCCAATGTTGCGGGCACGTCGGCGCGATGTTCCTCCACTCGAGGGGCGGGCCCGTGAACGACGTCGTGCAGTGCAGCGACAGTGTGACCACGCCCGAACGCCCGGTCGCCGGTGAGCGTCTCGAACAAAATGGCGCCGAGGGCGAAGAGGTCAGCACGGCCGTCGACCGCTGCCCCGTCAATCTGTTCTGGCGCAAGATAGCCGGTTGTACCCAGTATGACGCCGTTGAGGGTGGACGATCCTTCTTCTCGAGAGCGTGGCCGCAACAACTTCGCGATCCCGAAGTCCAGAATCTTCGTCGTGCCCGAATTCGTCAGGAATACGTTCTCGGGCTTCAAGTCCCGGTGCACCAGACCGGCCTCGTGGGCGGCGGTCAGCCCCCGGGCGATGTCGGCAGCGATCTGTCTGGCGTCAGCGATGCTGGCTGGTCCCGCTGCCAACCGTGTGCGCAGCGTCTCTCCGGCGAGCAGCTCGCCAACCATGTATGGGTGGCCGCGGAACACGCCGACGTCGAACACACGGACGATGTTCGGATGATCCAGGGCCGCGGTGATGCGGGCCTCCTGAATGAAGCGGCTGATCTGATCCGACTCCGGGGCGGCCGCCTGCGCCAGCATCTTCACCGCGACGTCGCGGTGGAGTCGGACGTCAGTCGCGCGATAGACGTCGCCCATACCGCCGTGCGCGAGGACGCCGACGATGCGGTACGGCCCTACCTGGTCGCCTGGTGTAAGCGCCAACGTCTCGCGCGCAATCTCGTGCGCCGCCACGACCAGTGCCGGCGTCTCCAGAAACCTCGGAAGCGCGCCGCTCGACGCAAGCAGGGCGTCCGCTTCGTGGATCAGGGCGGGCTGTTCGTCGGCGAGGCGGGCCCGCAACTGGTGGCGCTCGGGGGCGCCGGCTTCAAGCCAGGTGTTGTGGAACTCGGACAGCCGCTGCCAGTCATACGCGTTCATACGAGTCCTGCGCGACCAGCTGCCGATGGAGCCAGGCGCGCGCCGTGTTCCAGTCGTGGTTCACGGTCCGCGGCGACACCGACAGCGCCTCCGCGGTCTCCTCCACGCTGAACCCGCCGAAGAAACGCAGTTCGACCACCTGGCTCGCCCGCGGCTCGATCTCGGCCAGCGCGTCCAAGGCATCCGCCAGCGCCACCAGATCCACATGCGCCTCGGGAGCGGCGATGTCGTGGCTATCCAACGGCACCAGGTCCGAACCCGCACCGCGCTTGCCGCACTGCCGGGCGCGCGCGGCGTCCACGAGCACCCGACGCATCATCCGGGCCGTTGTCGAAAAGAAGTGTGCCCGGTTCTGCCACCGAACGGCCTTCCATTCCAGCAACCGCAAGTACGATTCCTGGACCAGTTCGGTCGGCTGAAGCGGGCAGGCGGCTCGCTCCGCTACCAGCATCCGCCTCGCCATTTCACGCAACTCGCGCTGCACGATCGGGGCGAGGTCCGCCAGGGCCTCCGCATCCCCCTCGCTCCAAGCCTGCAGCAGCCCGGTGACGTCCATTGCCGGCTTCATGCCAAGGCGGAGTCTACCGCCGATTGCGCTGTTCGGCGCGGAATTTCGCCTGTGTAGCTGGGGGGCTTGCCGTCGCAGGGCGCGTCGGCGCGTTCTTCCGTTCGATCCATCGACCAAGGAGACCGGTATGACATCCAAACGCGTCGCGTACGTTGCAGGAATTCTGGTTGTCGGAGGGCTGTCGGCCGTGGCAGCCGCCGCACTGTTGACGGAGACCGTCGCAGGCGGGCTGAGCAACCCCAGAGGCATCGCTCTCGGGCCGGGAGGACGGCTGCTGGTGGCGCAGATCGACTCCGGGGTGCTCACCGAAATCCGTGGCCGAGCCGGCAGCACCAGCGTGTCCACCATCGCGCAGTTCCAGGGGCAGCATGGCGACGACCGCGTCGGAGGGCCGGTCGACGTGGCGGCGCACGGCCTCGGCAACACGTTTGTACTGATCAGCGGCGGAGCATCCGCTCCCGCCGCGCAACTGGTGCGCGTCCGACCGAACGGCCAGACGACGCTGGTCGCCGACATCGGAGCGTACCAGCAGACCGATCCCGATCCGTTCGACACGGAGAATTTCCCCGAGCAGTCGAACCCGAACGGCTTGGCGATCGTCGACGGCGACAACTTTCTGGTGACTGACGCCGCGAACAACGACCTGCTTCATATCACAAAGCAGGGTGCAATCGAGACGGTGGCGCGGTTTCCGTTGCGCTCGATCCCGTTTCCATTCGGTCCGAACGCCGGCCGCCCGGTCCATGCCGAAGCGGTTCCCACAGCCGTGGCCGTTGGGCCAGACGGAGCGTGGTATGTGTCGGAGCTGGTCGGATTCCCGTTCACGCCGGGAACGGCGAGGATCTGGCGGATCGAACCGGGCACGACGGACTGGACCTGCGACGAGACCGCAACGGGCGGGCCCTGCACGGTCTATGCGACCGGCTTCACCTCGATCATCGATCTCGCGTTCGGCCCTGACGGCACGATGTATGTGCTCGAGTTGGCAAAGAACAGCGTCCTGAACCTCGCGAGCAGCCCGCTAGGAGCCCTCTATGCTGTCAAGGATGGCGTGACGACGGAACTCGTACCAGGGACGCTCCTGGCTCCCGGCGGCGTCGTCGTGGACGGAACAACGCTGTATGTGACCACGCGGACGGTGTTCGGCCCAGGAGCCGGGTCTGTCGTTCGCATCGAGCTGAACTGACGGATCGGCTTCCGGCCGACCACCAGGCCTGACGGGCGCGAATGTGCGACGTGTGCCACGCGGCAGACCCGCCAGCGGACCGGGGCTATCGATGGGTTCGAGCGGGGACGCGAGGGCACAATCTATGGCCGCGATCAGTCCTTCGTGGCCGAGCCGTTCGACCTCCTCAGGCACAGTGCCCATCCGGGCACGCCGCGGCTCACGAGCATCCTGATATCGCGAACACCATGACTGTCCCGGAGCACCGCTATGAAACGTTTGCTGAAATGGCTCGGCGTAATCATCGGATCTCTCTGTTTGATCGCCCTCGGATCGGTGATCTATGTCGTCAGCGCTCTGCCTGTTGTCGCCGCGGCCGATCAGACCTTGACGATCGAGTCCACCCCCGAACGCATCCGGCGCGGCGAGTATCTCGCCTACCACGTCGCGGGATGCGCCGGTTGCCATTCCATCCGCGACTGGAACGTGAAGGGGCACCCGATCAAACCCGGCACCGAATTTCAAGGCGGCGAACCAACGTTTGACGAGCGAATCGGGCTGCCGGGCCAGGTCTACCCGAAGAACCTGACGCCCTACAACCTGAAGCAATACAGTGATGGCGAGCTGGTACGCGTGATTCGTACGGGTGTGCGCCGGGACGGCCAGCCGCTGTTCCCCGTGATGCCCTATCAGGCCTATGCGTCGATGACACAGGAAGACCTTTACTCCGTCATTGCTTACCTGCGTAGCTTGCCGACGAAGGTCAACGATGTCCCGGAGCACCGATTGCAATGGCCGGTCAACGTCATCGTCCACACGATCCCCAAAGACGCGGGGCCGTTCCCCCCACCGATCGACCCGACCAACACGGTCGGGTACGGTCAGTATCTGGTGAAGATGGGGTCATGCACCGATTGTCACACGCCGGCTGACCCGCAGAGCCATGAACCCCTGCCGGGCATGTATCTCGCGGGCGGCCTGGAATTGCCCTACTTGAACAACAAGCTTCAGCGGCATCCCGGCGGAGGCGTCATGCGTGTTCCCAATATCACGCCAGACCTAACGACTGGTATCGGGTCCTGGACAAAAGAAGCATTTCTGGAGAGATTCGCAGACTGGCGGGGGGACAAGCTGGCAGCCAAACACGTCCGGCTGGACCTGGATAGGGGGGAGTACATGCCCATCATGCCGTACGCGGCGTTCGCTGGAATGACGGACGGCGACCTGGGAGCCATTTACGACTACCTGAGGACAATCCCTCCCGTGAATCACGGCGTCGTGCGGTTCGATCCGCCGAAGAGGGCGGAGTGAGGGCATCGGAGGCTGGACCGCCGGCGCACCACTCCAGCATTCGGCCTTCTCGTCTCGCTCACGCTCCAACGGTCGTCGAACCCGTCAGCTGTCTCGGTGCAGTTCCGGGAGAATTGTCCGGCCGAGCGGCACTCGAGGCGAAGGGATACACGCAGCAGCAGCGCGGCGTGTCACGCGCTTGCCACATGGCTGATCCGGTGAGTCGCCACTCAGCGCCGTCGCCGCGCAGTCCGGGGGCGGGATCCGAATGCCTGGCGACACGATGGCCCGTCGAACACGCCGCCGCCCCCACAAGGATCTCGGGGATTCCGCTGTTGCAAACACCCGCACGACTGAGCGCAGGAGGAAACAGCATGAAACAGCCGTCCGCCATCCGCAGAGCCATGCCTCAGGATTGGAGCGCCGAGGCGCGTCTCGCGGACCAGATCAGCGCGGCCCCAGAACTGCTTCGCTCATACATTCGTACCTTGGAGCGCCAGGGCGATCCAGGCCGCAACCTCCAAGAGCTTGTCTACGCCAGGGAGGAAAAAAAGATGCTCGCGGCCGCGATCGTCGAACTGGAGGACACTATTCGCGCCCGCGACGCAGATCAGAATCCCACAGGAGATTGAACCACGGAACTGTCGGGGATGTTCACTTATGGTAATTCTGCTTTCACCCGCTCGGTCTGGCGGATCGTCAGAGCTTCGGCGCTTGGAGAGGTGTCACGAGACGACGTGTGAGTGCGGACATATCGACATGCCCGGCCGCGCTAAGACGGATCGCGCGGCGCGACCGCCGACACACTCTCGGGTCAGTAGCGTCACGTCATGGCTCACGGCACTGCTCGTGGCGATCGGATGGGGCTTCTCTGGCGGCGTGAGCGGCGCGCCACAGATGGTGACGGCGATCTAAGGGCTGCCAGTCGGAGTCGAGACACGGCGGGTGAGTCGGGAAAATCCGACGGGAGCGAAAGGCCAGGTTGGGCAGGCTGGCCAGGGCGCAAGGGAAGAAGGGCCTGTAAGGTTTTGAGCGAAACAAGCGCTATACAGCTAAATAGAGGGCGTTGAGCCAATACGCCGGAGGTTTGATTGGCGGAGAGGGTGGGATTCGTTCCCGACGATCTCGCTCCCATCAACGGTTTACGGGCGATCGGAACCGCCAGAAACCGCCAAATCCACTCGAAACCTGAGTATCAGGTACAAAGCAGGTACAGGGCAATCGTCGATGCCTCGTCCTTCTAAACGAGGTCCCGCGCTCGAATCTTACGAACCTCGGCCGCGCCGTTCAGTCTTTCAACGCGGGCGAGGCTTGCGCGGCCGGACCGGCTTACTGTGCGCGTCGGATGGCCGGACGTGATGGGTCAGCACGATGACTACGCCGAGCATCACAAGCACACCAGCCCACAACGTCTGCGCCCGATCGGTGCTCGTCTTGAACTGCGCAAGTCGATCACCCTCACCGTACGAACTCAAGTATCCATGCCCACTCGATGGAGAACCAGAGGGAGGACCGATGGCTCACAACATAGGTTGCAAACGCGATTGGTCACTTCGCGTGGGGCAGGTTTTGGTGAGCGTCAACAAGCAGGGCTTGCACTGGACACACTTGGGCCTACTTCTGATCCGGCCGTGTATGCGGCTCGACGTTGGTGAAGCTGACGGCGATCCAGGCTCCGTTCTGCTTCTGGAGGACGTAGGTTCCCAGAGTGGGACCGGCTTGGCTCAGGGATGACACCTGCGTCGTGGACACTTGAACGATCGCTGCGTCTGGGCTGAGGAACCGGATTTTTTCGACGACGTGCTTTCTCTGGCTGTTTCGGCCCGTGCCCGTGTGAAGAAGGGTCAGGTCCTTGCGAATGTCAGCCTTACCCTTGTGCCACTCCCCAAAGACATTGATGTGGTCGATGTCGTCAGCGTAGATGGACACCATCTTGTCGACATCGTGCTCATTCCATCCTTCGTAAAACCGCGCCAGGAAGCCTCTGACCGCCTGCTCCTCGTCACGTGACGTGACCGGAACGCCGGGTCGAACTTGGGCGGCAACGCTGACCACCCCAACAACTGCGGCTGCGAAGGCGAAGAGGAAGAGGCGACGCATTGTGTGGTCTCCTGTCTGCTGCACCATGCTCGTTGTCGGCCACGAAGCGCACGGTGTCTCGCCTGCGCGGGCCCCTATGCTCAATCGAAAGCCGCGACGATGGCAACCGGCTCACGCCAAGTTCGACTGTCGTCGACGAGATGGCACTGGACGAACGGCATCCTTCGTCTGTTGCCGTTCGTCGACGGTTGACCATTTGAGAGGGACTCCGCTCACTGACACTTGATCGAGACTCGCCTGAACCATACATGGAGTTCATTCGATCCGGTGGACGGGTTCAGGACGCCCCAAAAGCGCAGTGGTCTGTAAGGTTTTGGGCGCGACGCGCGTTCAAGTAAGTAGGGCGCCGTGAGCCAAGAAGCTGGAGGTGTGGATTGGCGGAGAGGGTGGGATTCGCACCCACTCCGCCATCCGTGCGCTCAGCGGAACAGCAGCGGCGCGAACTCGTTCAGGTTGTGCCGCCACACCGTCCATTCGTGGCGGCCGTCGGTCAGCTTGAACGAGTGCTTGATGCCGGCCTTGGTCAAACCCTCGTCGAGCGTCCGATCGCCAGGCCCGGTCAGCGTGTCGTCCTTGCCGACCGCCATCCAGAACAGCTTGAACTGCTTGTTGATCGCCGACGGATCCTTGAAGATGGCCGGATAGTTCTGCTCGTTGACGCCGTTCGCCGCCGGGCTCATCGCGACCACGTACCGGAACAGCTCCGGACGGTTGAACGCCAGGTTGATGGTCTGCCCGCCGCCCATCGAGAGGCCCGCAATCGCGCGATCGTCCGCCTTCTTCGAGACCTTGTAGTTCTGCTCGATCATCGGCATCACGTCGCCGAGCAGATCCTTCGCGAACGGGGAGAGCGCGCCCGGCTGCGGCGCTGCGCCGGGCGCGGGTGCGGCGTTTGGTGAGGCCATCGCCGGTCCGGTCCAGAAACTCTGGATCGCATGGCCGAGCGGCATCACCACCACCATCGGCTTGGCCTTCCCCTCGGCGATCAGGTTGTCGAGGATGTTGTTCGCGCGGCCGATCATCGTCCAGCCGGACTCGATGTCGCCGGCGCCGTGGAGGAGGTACATCACCGGAAAGTTGCTGCCGCGGTCGTAGCCGGGCGGCGTGTAGATCCACACGGTGCGGCTGACGCCGAGCGCTTTCGAGACGTAGGGCCGAATGCGGACCTCGCCGTGCGGCACGTTCTTGACGTCGTAGAATTGCGGACCGTCGCCCGGCACTTGCACGATGCTGACCGGGCCGAAGCCGCCGTAGCCGTACTTCGTATTCACGTTGCGCGGGTCGAGCGCGACGACGCCGTCGACGTTGAACGAGTAGGTGTAGATGTCCGGCGCGAGCGGACCCACCGTCACGCTCCAGATGCCGTTCTCCCCCTTGGTCAATGGATGCGGCTTTCCATCGAGCTCACCGCTGGCCGTCACCGCCGTGGCGTTCGGGGCCAGGTAGCGCAGCGTCACGGTTCGATCCGCGCCCACCTCCGGTGAAACCACGACCGGGCCACGGCCCCGGCCACCGCCTGCCGCACCGGCAGGAACCTGCGCCGCGGCCGTCGCGGCCGTCAACATCACGGCCAATCCTGCAATCCACTCACGTCGAATCATCTGTCCACCTCGTCACAATCATTCTATGGCGCATCCGCGGAACCTGCGCGCCGGACCGTACCGCCGACCGCCGAGCTGCCCATTTCGGCGCGCGGCCGTGGCATCATCACCGGATGAACGGCCCGGCCAGGCCACCCGGCCCCAAGCTTCCGATCGTCGGCGCGCTGATCATGCCGGGCCGCGATCCACTCGCGATTTTCACCCGCTTCGCGCGCGACTACGGCGACATCGTCCAGTTCAACTTGAGCGGCGAGCGCGCGTTCTTCATCAATCATCCCGACTACATCCGCCAGGTGCTCGTCACCGACACCGCGAAATACGGCAAGAGCCGTGCGCTCGAGCGGGCGCGCAAACTGCTCGGCGACGGCCTCCTGACGAGCGACGGCGCGGTCCATCAGCGCCAGCGCCGCCACCTGCAGCCGGCCTTTCACCGCGCCCAGATCGCCGGCTACGCCGACACGATGGTGGAACATGCCATCCGGACGACGAGCCGCTGGGCCGACGGCGCCACGATCGACGTCTCGATCGAGATGATGCGTCTGACGCTGTCGATTGTCGGCCGCACGCTGTTCGACGTGGACGTCGAGTCGAAGGCCGATCGGGTCGGACGCGCGCTGACCGGGGTGCTGGAAACGTTCTGGCTGACGCTGCTGCCGTTTTCGGACCTGGTCGAGGCGCTGCCGCTTCGCGCCGTCCGCACGGCGGTGGCGGCCCGAAAGGATCTGGACGCGCTCATCTACGAGATGGTCGCGGACCGCCGTCGCCATCCCGACGCGGCGCGCATGGACCTGTTGTCGATGCTGGTTCGCAGTGAATCAGACCAGGCCGGGGACGGACTCAGCGACGGCGAGATCCGCGATGAAGCCTTGACGCTGCTGTTGGCGGGCCACGAGACCACGGCCAACGCGCTGATGTGGACGTGGTATCTCCTGAGCCAGTCCCCTGACGTTGCGGCAGCCGTACACGACGAAGTCGATCGCGTCCTCGGCGGCAACCGGGCCACCGCCGACGTGACCGAGACTCTCCCCTGCGTGACCCGCGTGGTGACCGAGTCTCTCCGGCTGTTCCCGCCGGCGTGGTCGATCGGCAGACGCGCCAAAGAGCCGTGCGTGATCGGCGGCTACACGATTCCGGCGCGATCGCTCGTGTTCATGAGCCAGTGGACGATGCACCGCGATGCCCGCTTTTACGCGGAGCCGGGGCGTTTCATGCCGGAGCGGTGGACGCGGGAGTTTCGGTCGTCGCTGCCGAGATACGCCTACTTTCCCTTCGGCGGCGGTCCTCGACACTGCATCGGCGAATCGTTCGCGTGGATGGAGCTGGTGCTGATCGTGGCTACGATCGCGCAGCGCTGGGAGCTCGAGCTCGCTCCCGGGCACCCGGTCGCAACCCAGCCCCTGCTGACGCTGCGGTCGAGGCACGGCATGCGGATGACGCCGCGGGCGCGGGTTTCACCGATCGGTGATGTTGTTTCAGAGCGGCTATCGTCCGGCTGAAGCCGGACGCCACGGGCCAGATTCCGTGATGTTGTTTCAGCGTCGCTATCGTCCGGCTGAAGCCGGACGCCATGGGTGGGTGTAAAGCCGCTCTCATTTCCCGAATGTGGATTAGGATCCGTCTGCCGATTCTGAATCCCCGGCGGTGACAACCCTCGGCATTGCCACCACACACAAAAGGCGAACACATGCATCCGGCGGCACTCGAGATCAGGGGCAATCTGCGGCGCGACTATCAGGACGTCTTCACGCCCGCGGCCCTCGCCGCGCTGGAGGCACTGGCCGGATTGGACGCCGACCGCAAGGCGCTGATGACCGCGCGCATCGCGCGGCGTGCCGCTCGGTATCGAGACTCGCGACGCATCTCGTTCCTCGATCCGCAATCGCGCATCGCACGGACCCAGATCGGCGTGCAGGACGCGCGGGACGGCCGCTTCTCCGGCGGGGCGATCCCGGCGGACCTGCAGCGTCAATGGATCCAGGGCACCGGTCCCGCGGCGCGACCGAATGCCCCGGTGGAACGAAGCATCCGCAACGTCGCGTACGCGCTGCTCTCGGGCGCGGACGGTTGGATGTTCGACGGCGAAGACGCGCTCGGCCAGGTCTCGACGATGTCGCTCGACAATCAGCGGAACCTGAAACTGGCGATCGATCGCGACCGGGTGTTCCTGAGGAGCGCCGAAAAGGTCGCCGGGGACATGAACGCCTGGGCGCGCTCATTCTTCGGACGCCCGATCGTGGACGACTGGACCGCGCAGCTCGGCCACACCACCAGAATCTTCCGCGCCCGCGGCCTGCATCTCGACGATCGCCAGGTCCGCCATGCCGACGGGTCTGGCTTCTCCGCGTCGATCGTCGACCTGACGCTTTACGTCGTCAACAACCACGAACGGCTGGCTCGCGATGGTTCCTCGGTCGTCCTTTACCTGCCGAAGATTCAGACGGCTGAAGAGGCCGCGCTGTGGAACGACATGCTCACGGCGCTCGAGGCGCAACTGGGAATTCCGACCGGCACGATCAGGGTCTACGTACTCGTCGAGCAGATCGAGGCGGTCTTCCAGTTGATGGAAATCCGCGCCGCGCTGGGCGCGCACTTCGTCGGCTACAACACCGGCCGGTGGGATTACATCAACAGCGTCTCCGACGCGATGGCCTGGGATCCCGCGTTCATCAATCCCAACATCGACGCCGTGACGATGACCTACGGCTATATGCGGAACTACGAGGACCGCGTGCGGCGCGCGGTCAATACACCCGATCAGCTCGGACAGTTCGCGCTCTGGCAGGGCGGGATGGAGCCCAACATCCCGGTCGGTTCGGAGGCCGGCGTGGCCAGCTCGATGGCCAAGGCGGTCCGCGGCGCCGAACGTGAGCAGAGCGAAGGGGCGAGCGGCAAGTGGGTCGCGCACTGGAAGATGGTTCACATCGTGCGGCCGGTCTGGGAAAAGGCAGGACAGCCGAACCAGCTCGGACGCGCCTTCCCGCG
Source organism: Acidobacteriota bacterium (assembly GCA_039930925.1). Classification (GTDB taxonomy): domain Bacteria; phylum Acidobacteriota; class Vicinamibacteria; order Vicinamibacterales; family 2-12-FULL-66-21; genus JALZOC01. The sequence continues at coordinate 10,690 of JBDTSX010000035.1, forward strand.
CCTCACCTACACGCCCGCGGATGCGAATGGCCTGACGCTGCTCGAGCCAGCGCCGCGCACCGTTCGCGGCGCCAGGGATCTCCTGAGCGTCGCGCTGCAGTACGGGAATGCCTTCGGTCAGGGTCTCCAGGCCGCGGCGCTCAAGCAGGCGGACTATTTCGGAAACGACGACGTGTTGTACTTGATGGAAGACATGGCGACGGGAGAGATTCGCCTGAGCATCCTGTGGGAGTGGCTGCACAAGCAGGCGGCGCTGACCGCGGACGACGAGGAGAGCGGCGTGAAAACCGGCGATCTCTTCACAGCGGGCCTGTTCAAGCGGCTGCTCGCGCAGGAATACGACAAGCTGCTCGCGGCCGGCAATCGCGACGTCTTCGATTCATCCAAGGGAACGACGCTGCCGATTTCGCGCGAGATCGTCGAGACCTACGTGACGAGCGAGATCAAGCTGCCGTGGTACATCGACCTGCTCAACATCAATCTCGACGTCGACAACCTCGATGAGGCGCACAAACGGATCCGGCTGCTGACGGAGGCGTTCCGCAAGGACGGAACCCGGATTACCGAGAACCTGGATTTCGTCCGCGTAGTCTGACGGCGATCGACGCCATGCTTCACGGCGTCTCTTCCGACGTTCTCCGCACCGCGAAGGGCTGCCCTTGCGCGAGCCCCGAAAGCGTCCCGTCGTCCCGCAGGAACAATCCGCGAACCTCGCGCCATGAATTCACTCGCGGATACCGGGTCTCTGATGCGTTGTGTGGCGCCGAGAACAGCACCGGACGCCCCTTGAAGCGCTCGAAGTGCCTGGCGCGATCGTCGATCAGATAATCGGCATCGACGATTTGCTTGTCGCCGCAGAAGACGATCTGTGACGGCGGAATGAACGGGAAGTGCCGGCGGAGCCATTGATACTTCGCGTCGAACGAGCACGGCACGTCCATCGCGGCGGACGCGATGTAGACGTCATGGTGCTCGCAGAGCTCGCGGATCACGTCCTGGCAGTCGGGCAGGAGCGCCAGATCCGCGAAGAAGCTGGCGTCGAGCAGCGCCTCGGCCGCCTCGCGGTGCGCCGGCGGGATGCAATCCTCGAGGTGGCGGCCGGTCAAATCGGCGACCGCGACCGTTGCGTCGAACGCGGCGTTGTACCGCCGCAGGTGCTCCGCCAGCGCGTCGGCGATCACCTCGTCCATGTCGATCGCGATGCGCAGCCGGCGCCGCTCCGGCGCGCGCCTCCCGGTCCTGAACTTCACGACGGCAATCGCCGCGACCAGTACCACTGACACGGCATTGGCCAGGACGACCGAACCGGCGCCGTTCAGCACGCCGTAGATCAGCCAGAGCCCCATTCCCGCCATGAACATCGACAGCATCGTCCACGACAGATCACGCCCGCCGTACCGCCGCACTCGCAGCAGTTGCGGCACAAAAGACAATGTGGTGCACAGCGTTGCAGCGGTTCCGACGAGCACACTCCAACTTGAAACTGACATCACGAGATTCCTGCTCTCCTCTGTCCCCGGTTTCGAAACCGTCCATGCGTCCGATTTGTGCCGAACGATGGCGTCGAGGCGCGCCTCTGTGCTGAAGCTCCCGCCTACTTGCGCGACAACTCGAACGCGCGCTCCGCGAGGGCGAGCGCTCCGAGCACGCCCGCGTTGCCACCGAGCCAGGGGGCGACGATGTAGTCGGCGATGCGGTCCAGGATCTGCGGCGCGCGCACGTAATTGCCGAGCAGATCCAGGGTCTGCGTGCGGACGAGCGGAAGAAGGGCGGGGCGGCTCATCACGCCTCCGCCGAGCACGATGCGTTCGGGCGAGATGGTGCAGATGAAGCCGACCAGTGCGAGCGCGAGATAGCGCGCCTCGAGGGCCCACGCGGGATGATCGTCGGCCAGCTGCTCTGCCGGATGCCGCCATCGCGCGTGCATCGCCGGTCCGCTCGCCAAACCTTCCAGGCAGTCGCCATGGAACGGACAGACGCCCGCAAAGGAATCCGCCGCCTGGTCGTGTGGAATCCGCACGTGCCCCATCTCCGGGTGCACCAGGCCGTGCATCAGGCGGCCGTTGGCCATTCCGCCGCCGCCAATGCCAGTGCCGATGGTGAGATAGATGAACGTGTCGAGCCCCTGCGCCGCTCCCCAGCGCCACTCCGCCAGCGCCGCGGCGTTGACGTCCGTGTCGAAACCCGCCGGGACGCCCAGCGCTCGCCGAACCGCGCCGACGAAGTCGACATTGGCCCATCCCGCTTTGGGAGTGGAGGTGATGAAGCCATAGGTCGGCGATTCGAGCCTGAGATCAATCGGACCGAACGAGGCAATGCCAATCGCCGTGAGGTTGCCCAGCCTGGCTCCGGCGGCGCGGAAGAACTCGATCGCCTCGTGCAGCGTGTTTTCGGGACTCGTGGTGGGGATCTGGATGCGCTCCCGCATGTCCCCCGGTCCCGTGCCGACGAGGCAGACGAACTTGGTTCCCCCGGCTTCGATGCCGCCGTAAAGCTGCTCCGTTGACATCAGGGTTCCGCCCTCACCGGGGTCACGAAGCCAAGGTAGATCAGCAGCATGCGGATGATCTTACCGCGGGGTCCGTCGTGCGTCGACCATCGTGCCGGTGCCGGAGACCGGCGGCGGGGGAACTGCGGTCAGCCCGCGCGGCCAAGTCGGACTTGGAGTGCCGGGAATGGTCCGAATCGGAGATGATGATCCGCATGTTCGGACGCGATAACCTGACGGAATGGCCGCTCGATCCCGCCATCACCTACCTCAATCACGGGACGGTCGGCGTCACGCCCCGGCGGATACTGGCGATCCAGCAGGGCATCCGGGACGAGATCGAGCGTCAGCCAAGCCGCTTCCTACTGCGCGAGCTGACCCGAATCGTGGTCGGTCAGCCCCGCCCGGAGACGCCACGGCTGCGGGAGGCGGCGGAGATCGTCGCGGCGTTTCTCGGCGCGCGAGGTGACGATCTGGTGTTCGTGGACAACGCCACGACCGGGGCCAACGCCGTGCTCCGATCGTTTCCTCTCATGATCGGTGATGAAATTCTGGTGACCGATCTCGGCTACGGAGGCGTCACGCAGGCGGCCATCCACGCGGCGCGCGAGCGGGGGGCAACCGTGCGCTCCATCGCCATGCCCTATCCGGTCCGTTCGGGCAGCGATCTGGTGGACGCGTGCGTGGCCGCGATCGGACCGCATACCCGGCTGGCAATCCTCGACCACATCACGTCCGAGAGCGCGCTCGTGTTCCCACTCGCCGAGATTGCCGCGCAGTTCAGGGCGCGCGGGGTCGCGGTTCTCGCGGACGGCGCTCACGCTCCCGGGGCAATCGCGCTCGACATCACGGCCCTCGGGGTGGACTGGTACGTCGCCAATCTGCACAAGTGGATGTGGGTGCCGCGCAGCAGCGGCATCCTGTGGGCCTCACCTGAGCGGCAGCACGGCCTCCACCCGGTAGTGATTTCGTGGGGACTCGATCAAGGATTCACCACCGAGTTCGACTCCCCCGGCACCCGCGACCCCTCCGCCCATCTCTCGGCTCCGCACGCGGTCGCGTTGATGCAGGAACTGGGCGTCGATGCCGTTCAGGGGTACAACCACCGCCTCGCCTGGGACGGCGCACAGCGGCTTGCCGACCGTTTCGGCAGCCGCTTCGACACACCCCGGTCGATGGTCGGAACGATGGCCACGGTACCGCTGCCGGAGCCGCTTGGGAGCACGCGCGCGGACGCCGCCGCGCTACGGGACCGGCTGCTGTTCGAAGACGGCATCGAAGTCGCCGTGCATGCGTCGCGCGACCGGCTGCACGCGCGGATCTGCGGGCAGATCTACAACGATATGGGCGACATCGAGCGCCTGGCGGACGCCGTCGGGCGGAAGCTGTAGAAGAACGGATTGCCCTATCGCTTCTGCTTCCGGCGGCCGAGCCGCGTGACGATGTCGTATTCCCGTTTGGTCACCGGCTGCACCGAAAGCCGGCTCCCCTTCCTGGTGACCATCATCTGCTCGAGCCCTGTGGTGGACTTCAGCGAGTCGAGAGAGATCGTCGCAGCGAAGCGCTCGACAAAAGACACGTCCACCATGTACCAGACCGGCACGGCCTTGACCGGGGCCGAATCGAAATACTTGTGCCCCTTTCTCCAGGCAAAGTGATCCGGATAACCTGCTCTCGCGATCGCCGCAAGTCCGGTCACCCCGGACGGATCGGCGTTCGAGGCATAGAAAAGCACGCCGTCACCCTCCTGCATCTCATCGCGCATGTAGTTGCGCGCCTGGTAGTTGCGGACCCCTTCCCAGCTCGTGCGGCCGTCGCGCGCAAGATCGTCGATGGTGTAGGCGGCAGGCTCGCACTTCATCAGCCAGTAGCGTCGCGGCATATTTCTCGT
>JBDTSX010000036.1:0-14983 GCA_039930925.1 Acidobacteriota bacterium
GATTGTTCTGCTGAACCACCGAGAGGGTAAACGCGGTCGGCGGCGTGATTGAGTACCTGAGCGTGGTGCGATACGCGCGCGTCGACCGATCGAGCTCGGTCTCGAGGTTCGCCGAACCGAAGGTCTGCCCGCTTGCGAAATTCACGTGTTCGTAATCGACCCCGAAGTCGAGGCTCGTCTTGGCGCTGACCCGGAAATCCAGCCCGGCCGTCATCGGGTTCCGGCGCTGCTGCGCACGGGTGTCTACTTCAGGTCCGGGTCGATCCGTGGTTTTCACGAACGCGGCGGCAACGTAAGGAGTGCCCCGGGCCAGCAGCACGCTGAACCGCACATTCGTGGTCGTGTTGACGGCGCGCTCGGACGCATACTCCCGGAAATATACGAAGCTGACCAGCTCGCTGGCGCTGACGCGCGCACGGCCGAGCCGCAGCCATGTCTGGATCTGCGGCTGCACCTGACCGGTGATGTCCGCCTTGGGATCCTTCGCGTCGTTGAACACGTTCGAGTCTCGTCCAATCCCTGGAACATCGAGCGACGGGGTGAACGCGAACGGACCGGCGTGGAACGCGGCCGCGGCCGCCGGGTCGGCGCCTTGCGCTGCCGGGTGCGCCGTCGAAGACACCCCCAGCGCGCCCGCCAGCAGGAGCCTGGACGCGGATCTCGACCACCGCGAGCGTATCAGCAACCAGGGCATGCGGCGCCCGCCGGCCTTCAGAGCGTGGCCCCATGACCAGGGCTCGACAACGATCGGTGCGCCGGAACCGGCACCGCCGCGTCCGCGGCGAACCGCTCGCAGAGGTCGACGATCCGCCTCGACTCCGCCGGCGTCCGGAACCGGCTGACCGGCAGCTGGATCAGGCGCTTCGAGAGCCGCAGCGCCACCGGCGTCGAATCCGGCCTCGCATTCCAGGTTCGACGGCCGAATTCGGATATGCCGAGGGCGCTTCTCCACATCGCGCTGGCCTTCACCCCGTTCGCGATCAGGAAGACTTTCAACGCGTCGGAATCGCACGAGGCCGGAGGATCCGCCGCGACCGAGGTGTCGATGTGTTCTCCCTGGCGATCTTCCTGAAACGTAAATCCTACCGGTTCCAGCGCGCGCTTCAACGCCGCCGCCCCAGCCCGCTTGGCCTGCAACGCCGCTCCATAGGAGGGCAGGAACATCCGGAGCATCAACCGCCCCAGCGCGTCGAACTCCCGCGCCGGTAACGGCTCGTAGTTCCCAACCTCCCGCGGATAGATCGGCGAGTCGGCGACCGCCGAGTAGACAACCCCCTCGACGGCGGCGGCGAATGGATACCGGACCAGCGTCAGCGCGTGCAGCACCCCGGACAGGCCGATTCTGGCCGGCGCCAGCCTGGGCTGGAACGGCGCCTCCGCGAGCGCGACGCCGCCGGCCCGGACGGGCGCGCATTTCGGCAGGCTGAAGATCGCGTAGTGGCCGAACGACCCGACCAGCCGGCCGCCGCTCGCGGCGCCGAGCGCGCGGGCGCAATCCTCGATCAACAGCAGTCCGTGCTGGTCGCAGAAAGTGCGGAACGCCGCGCCATCCGCGGGCAGGCCGAACGTGTGCTCAAGCAGCAACGCCTTGGCGCCACTGAGCTGCGCGGCGGTCACGGCACCCAGATCCAGGTGGTAGGTCTTGGGGTCGACATCCACGAACACGGGAGTGATGCGGTATTTCAGGAACACGCCGACGAAATCGTCCGGAAAGAAGGCCGGCATCAGGATCTTGCTGCCCTCGAGACCGGCGGCCAGGACGACCTGCTCGAAGGCCGCCTTCCCCTGACTGGCGTAGAGCACATGCCGCCCCTCGGTCGGGACGAACTCGCGAACCAGGCTGCCGAGATCGGACCGCGTGGAGAGACCCCGGACGATCTCGGCCAGCGTCAGGCGCTCGCGCGTCGTAATCACCCGCGGCTCCCGGAGATGCGCTGCATCGCGCCGAGCAGCGCCTGCCGCGCGCGAAAGCCTTTTTCGACAGAGGTCCGCAGCCAGCCGACGACGTGATGGAGCGTGAGGTGACCGCCCGGCAGCGTCACGAAGGTGCCGCCGAATTTCTCCTTGTAGTCCCCGCCTCCGCACGCATCGTAGACGGTAATCCCCCGTGCAACCGACAGCTGGAGGGCGCGCCACTGCAGGAGGTCGTTGGCGCCGAACGGGTACGCGGTTTCATATGAGGCGCCGGCCCAGTAATAGGCGGTGCGGCGGTCCAGCAGCAAAATCATCGAGGCCAGCGGCTCGCCGTTGCGCAGTGCCACGAGCGGTATGAGGCGTCCCGAGCCCTGGAGGAGCCGCACCACCGATTCGATGCGCCGCAATCCGTAGGTCGGCACCTTGTTCTGACGGCGGAAAACGGCCTGCAGCATCTTGAAAAAGGAGGGCGCGAATGCCGGGGACGTATCCTGTTCGATGGTCACGCCGCTTTTCTCCGCCTTGCGGACCTTGTTGCGCATCGCCGGCTTGAGCCTGCGCCACACCGCGTCTTCACCGCCGGACAGGTCGACCCGATACGTCCGCGTGTGCCGGACGCGATACCCCTGCGACAGCAGCGTCACGTCATCCAGATACTCGCCGCCGAGATCGATCATCGACACGCCGCCGGCGGTCGCCCACGCGCGGACGGCGTCGAGGAAGTCAACGACCGGCGGCGCCGAAACGAACAGGGGATACATGTAGTCGGTCGCAGTGCCTGGAAGCGGCGCGCCGAACACTTTCAGGCCGAACTTCGTGACCATGAACCCGCACCAGTGCCCGCAGGTCTGCCCGTCCTGCTCGATCTGGAAGCGGCGCACTTCTCCGGGCAGGCACTCGTTGAGGGCCTGATGCCAGCTCGACGAGTGGAACACGGTGTCGTTTGGGTACCGGCTAATCAGGTCGTCCCATTCGCCGGGCGTGACGTGGGGCAGTTCCCGAAGCGTCAAACGGCTCTTCAACAATCCGCCCCCAGGCCGTGCCGGCGCAGCAGCAGTTCCGCCATGACCAGGTCGAACGGCTCGTCGATGTTGCAGGCCCGGTCCTGAGGCACCAGCCAGGCGCGGCAATCGGCCCCCTTGAGCGAACCCTGCATCAGGACGTCCCGGCGCGTCAGATAAACCGATCCTTCCCGCAGATACAGTTTGGGCAGGTCCTGCCGCCGCAGTCCCTCGACCTGCTCGCCGAACGGCGGATCGACGACCCGTCCGTCGGCGTCGATGTATTTCATCCGCGCCGGGTGCCGCTCGCCCACGTCGACGAAGGCGATGACCGAGTCGGCGCCGCTGCGCTCGAACAACTCGATTGCGCCATCGATGTCTTCTGGCCGCCGCAGCGGGTTGGTCGGCTGGAGCACGAAGATCGCATCGAACCGATCGCCCTTCTCCTCCAGCACCGCGACGGCGTGCTGCAGAACGGCGATCCCCAGCGTGTCGTCCTGCGCGAGCTCGGCCGGACGCATGAACGGCACCTCAACACCCAGCTGACGCCCGACCTCGGCGATTTCGGCATCGTCCGTCGACAGGATCGTGCGGCTCAAGAGGCGGGCACCTTGCGCCGCGGCAACGGTATAGGCCAGCAACGGACGGCCCGCCAGCGGCGCGATGTTCTTTCGGGGAATCCCCTTTGAACCGCCGCGCGCCGGAATGATGCCGAGAACACGTATCGTCACACTCACCGTTCAGTTGCCGAGTTTCGAGAGCCGGGGACATTTCGAGGTAGGCTACCGCCCCCTCCTCCACAGCCATCCCGATCACATGGCCGTGGACGCCCTTCAGCGCCGTAAGAGTGAGCCGGGGTCGACGAGCGGTTATCGTTGCGAACCCGAGGCCGCCTGGAGACGCGCCAATCTCGGTCAGCCGACGATCGAGTGAGTGAGGCGCACAGCACAGCCGCCCGCCAGGATGCCAGCGGCCGCGCCGCGAACCTGGCGGACCCTGAACCACCTCACGGCTGCTTGCGGGCGATCACCACGCCGCCCGAACATAAGAAGCTGGCTCGTGGCGAGGCCACCGCCCCGTCCCATTGACGCCACCGTTCCCACAGCCGTGGCGGCATGGGAAAGTCAAAAAACAAAGGCGAACAGTTGAAATACGCGGTTTCGACCTGGTGGTAATTCATCTTCCGGAGCGCCGGCACCAACTGGGACGCCGAGTCGAACGAGCGCTCGTGGACCGGCGAGAAAAAAGCCCGGCGGTCGGTCTGACGCCGAAACGGATGGGCGAATACCTTCGCGACGTCGCGCAGGATGCGCGGCACCGAGTAGCGGTTCCGGAACGAGAGGACCAGCACGCCGCCCGGCTTGACGCAGTCGGACAGTGCCGCAATGCCCTCCCACGGCTTTTCCAGGTAGTCCAGCAGGCCGATCGCCAGCACGCCGTCCATTTGATTCCGGTAATTTCCGAGACTGCGAAGGTCACCAACCTCGTACTCCGCCGCCCGCAAGTTCATATCCCTCGCGTGCTGGACCATCACTGGCGAGATATCGATACCGAGATAGCCGAGCCCGCGGTCGACGCACGCCCGGCCGAACACGGCCGGTCCCATGCCGTAGTCCAGGACGCGACCGGGTGACTCGATCCGATCGAGAAAACGCAGCACGATCTCGATGCGCCGCTGAAAAATCAACGAGCTGAAACTGGAGACCTTCAGTTCGCTGCGCGCCTGATAGTGGTCGGCGGTGCGATCGAAAAGCTCCTGCGCCCGGGCGTGAGACGGCAGCGTCGGATCCACCAGGGAGCTGTCACATAGGTTCTCTAAAGGCACTGTGTCATTCTCTCGGGGTTTCGCGTGAGCGGCAGGTTGAGGCGGGACTGTCACGGAGTCCAGTCCAGCGGCCAATCACGGAGATTCTTCTGTCGCGGCATCTTCCCCGCGAGAATTGCAACGGCTTTCCACAACAGCTGGCCAGTCATCGTGTCGAACGTGCGGCAATCGGTCGGTCGCCACCGGCTCCGCGCGTGTTGAGTGCCATAGACGGCCGAGATAAGCGCGATCGGCGCTCCGGAGTTTTCCAAGGCTCCGTTTCCACGGTCGGCTGACCCGCCATCTGGGTCTTTGTAAAGCAAGTGACGTTCCCGTCGAGGTGCGCCAGCGGGATCATGATGTTCATCAGACAAACCGTTTCGCGAGCGGATTGATACCCCGAATGCACGGCAACAGCCCGCACCTCACGAGGTGGCTGTGGACGCTGCCCGCCTGGTCCGCAAGCCTGGCCGGGAATGCCAGCCAGTTGCGTCCCCATCCGGCCGGGGTATCGAAGAACGTCCTGGGCGCCGAAGGCTCCCGGGTCCCGTCGCTCCTCACCTTTGCCAGCCCCAGCCTGGAGAGTTCATAAATGTGGTAGTGATGTGCCTGAAGTTCCGCAGCCAGCGCCGACAGGCTGAATCCGTTGCGCCGCAGATGCTGGTCCTGGGCCTCGAGGAGCACGACCGGCTGATCGCGGCGGACCAACTCCCTCCCCCCTCGCAGAATCGAGACTTCCGCCCCCTCTGCGTCGATCACCAGCAACTGGATCGGCTTCCTGGCGGCGAACAAGGCGTCGAGCGTGACGCACTCGACTTGCAGGGATCCATCGCCGCGAAGCCCCTCGTCCGAACTGATGTAGCCGCTACCGGATTCCCGTTCGGAGCCAGGGACGAACGTCACGTACCCGGGCTGGTCGGACACCGCGGCCTCGACCACTTCGACCTGGGACAGTCTCGCGCCAGTCAAGATACGCCGGAGCTGCTCGGCATTCGAGGGCATCGGCTCAAAGGCGTAAACACGGCCGGCACGGCCGACGATGTCGGCGAACCCGATGGTTTCGGTTCCGACATTGGCCCCTACTTCCACAATGGTATCGCCAGGGCGACAAAAGTATCGGGCCGCCCCAAGAAGGCGCCAGTCGAAATAGCCGTGGATGGCGAACGCGTGCGCATGGACGTCACGCGTATTCCCGAGGTAGACGGACCCGGTGCGGGCGCGGAGACGAAACTGGTAGGCGTCGGTCCAACCGCGATCGAGCTGGTAGACCTGGCCGGCGCGCGCCGCCAGCAAGGGAGGCGCATAGCCGGCGAGCATTCTCGCCACACTGAGCCGGACAGGTTTCATGCGAGTGATGATTCGGTGACCCGTCAAGGCGGCGATGCCTCAGCCGGATGAGCCTGGCTAGCCGGCCATCGCCGTGGGCTGCGCGCGGTGCACGGCGGTGCGACGCATCAGCGCCAGGCTGATCCACTGCCAGACGTAAAAACTGTTGTCGGACTCGCCCGCGCAGAACCGCGTCCATTCGGCCTTGACCAGGTCCGGACGGAACCACGCCGCGCTCGGGCCGCTCACCGCTTCGTCAATCAACCCTGTCGCCCAGTCCTGGAGCGGCCCGCGCAGCCACTCGCGCTGCGGCGTCTGCACCGGACGCTTGGGCGCTTCCACCACGCCGCCCGGGAGGTGCGTTGCGAGGATCTGCCGCAGCAGCCACTTGCCGGTGTTGCCGCGGATCTTCCGATCGGCGTGCTGACGGAACGCCAGCTCGAACAGCCGGTGATCCAGGAACGGCTCGCGAAGCTCGGTCGAGGCGCGCATCGACACGCGGTCGTTGAAGCGCAGCGCACGGGGGATTTTCGTGTGCACGGCGTCCCGGTACTGCAGATTGCGAAGCGCGTCAGGAAATGGCCGCTGGGCCGCGAACGGCGTCGCCAGCGCTCCGAATTCCGGCGTCAGGCATCCGGGCCGCACCGGCGCATCGGCTGAACCTTGCAGTTGCATGGGGGCGACGTCCGACGTCGGTCCCCGGTAGTAGTCGTATCCGGCCCACTGCTCGTCCATCCCCTGGCCGTCGAGAAGGGCAATCACGCCTTCCGCGCGCGCGCGCTCGAACACCCGGGCGTAAGCCAGGGTCGGAATGCCGCCGAACGGTTCGTCCTCACTCCGCTGGACGTCCTCGGCCAGGGCCGGGACCTCGCTGGCGGACAGCCGGCAGACACGTAACGGATGCTGTGTTTGCTCGAGCATCTGCTCGACCCACGGGGTCTCGTCGTAGCGCGGGTCGCCGGTGGTGAAGGTGAACGCTTTGACCTGGCTCTCCGGGCCCTGAAAATCGCGGACCAGCGAGAGCAGAATCGACGAGTCCAGCCCACCCGACAGATTGATGCCGACCGGGACGTCGGCCCGGAAGCGCAGCCGGACGCTGTCGCGCAGCAGTGCGAGGTACTCTTCCGAGGTCGTCTCGATCGGCCGCTCGTCGAACCCCTCGCCCACCGCTGCGGCCAGGTCGTACCACGGCCAGATCTTGAGCTCACCGGCGTGCCAGCGGAAGGCGTGGCCGGGCGGCAGCGACTGGACCCCGTGCCAGAACGTGCGGTTGTCGTGATCGTACTGGCCGCGCGACAGGTAACTCGCCCAGGTCTGCTCATCCTCGACCGCCGGGACGCCGGCGGCGTGCAGCGCCTTGATCTCGCTCGCGAAGGCCATCGCCGATGACCCGAGCGAGGCGTAGTACAGCGGTTTGACGCCAAAGCGGTCGCGCGCGCCGAACAGGGTCTGCTCGCGCTCGTCCCAGATCACGAAGGCGAACATGCCGACCAGGGAATCGAGGCACGCCGGGCCCTGCCGGTCGTAGGCCGCGAGGATGACTTCGGTGTCGGTCCGGCTGCGCCACGGATAATCGAGGGCGCCGCGCAGCTCGAGGTAGTTGTAGACCTCGCCGTTGTAGACAATCCATTGCCGACCGTCTTCCGTTGACATCGGCTGCCGCCCGGCCGGGGAGAGATCGATGATGCTCAGGCGATTGTGACCGAGCCCGGCGATGCCGGACTCACCGAGATGGGTCCCGTGTGCATCCGGTCCACGATGGTGCTGCACCCGGACCATGGCCTCGAGCTGGGACGGCGTCCAGCCGTGGCCGACGATGGCGGCAATTCCACACATAAGGGCAACCGGCGCTAGGCGGTCTGGAGCCGGCGCGCGCTGTGCGCCTCCGCGTCCGTGCTGACCTGGGCTTCCGGCAGAATCGCATTCAACAACACCCGAATCTGATCATGCCGCTCGTGCTGCGCCAGCACGGACAACTGTTCCAGGTCCTCGTCGACCTTCTCTCGGGTGGACGGCGCGATTCGGCCAATGAAGATCTTGGGGTGTTTGGTCTTCGAAATGTTCTCCCCCTTGGTCTCCAGCTCTTCGAACAGCTTCTCGCCGGGACGCAGTCCGGTGAAGACAATGTCGATGTCCTCGTTCGGTTTGAACCCGGACAGCCTGATCGTGTCTTTCGCCAGGTCGAGGATCTTGACCGGTTCACCCATGTCGAGGATGAAGATTTCACTGCCCTCGCCGATCGCTGCGGCCTGGAGCACCAGCTGACTGGCCTCGGGGATGGTCATGAAATACCGCAGCATGTCGGGATGGGTCACCGTCACCGGGCCGCCCTTGCCGATCTGCTCGCGGAACAACGGGATCACCGAACCGGCGGACCCGATCACGTTGCCGAACCGGACCACCAGGAATCTCGTGTCGTAGTGGCCGTTCAGGCTCTGCACGACGAGCTCGGCCATCCGTTTCGAGGCCCCCATCACCGATCGCGGACGCACCGCCTTGTCGGTGGAGATCATCACGAAGACGCCGACCTTCGCCTCTCCCGCGAGACGCGCCAGCGTGCGCGTCGCCAGGATGTTGTTCTTCACCGCCTCGGTCGGATTCGACTCCATCATCGGGACATGCTTGTGCGCGGCCGCGTGCAGGACCATCGCCGGGGCGTAGGTCGCGAAGATCGAGCGCATCCGCGGCTCGTCGCCGACATCGGCGATGAGCGGCACAATCGACAGCTCCGGCCACGCTTCCCGCAGCTCCCGTTCGATGTTGAACAGCGCGAACTCGGCGCGCTCGACCAGCAGGATGACCGATGGCTTGAAACGGGCGATCTGCCGGGTCAGCTCGGACCCGATCGACCCGCCGGCGCCGGAGACGAGTACCGCGCGGTCGGTGACCAGCCGCTGGATTTCCTCCTGATCGAGGTGGACCGGCGCGCGTCCGAGGAGGTCCTCGATCTGCAGGTCGCGGATCCGGCTGAAGTTGACCTTGCCTTCGAGCAGCTCGCTCATCGCCGGGACGATTTTCACCGGGACCGGAATGGCATCGCAGATCGAGGTGATCCGTTTGACTTCGCGGCGGGAGACTTCCGCGATCGAGATGATCACGAGATCGATGTCGTGTTCCGCGACCAGCCGCGGCAGGTCCGCCGTCGTCCCCATCACCGGCACCCCCTGCGCCATCGACTTGTGCAGGTTCCGGTCGTCGTCCACAAAGCCCTTGATCTCGAGTTCGTGGGAGCTGTGATTCCGGATTTCCCGGGCCGCCATCATGCCGACGCGGCCGGCGCCAATCAGCAGGGTGCGCTTGCGGCCGCGGCTCTGGCTGGGTGCTTCGGTCCGTTGTCTGGCGTCATCGTGCTCGTAGAGCGCGCGCCTCAGGACCCGCACGGCCAGCACGCCGCCAAACGCCAGGCCGGTATCGATCACGATGATCGAGAACGGCACGCGCCAGGTCTGAAAAGTCTCCGGCAGCCACAACCGGAGCGCCAGGGCCGGGAGACTCGAAATCAGCGCCGCCTTCAGGAAGGTCTTGATTTCCATCAGGCCGATGTACCGCCAGATGAACGAGCTGACGCCGGTCATCTGCAGGGCGACGGCCTGCAGGACGACGACGTAGCAGCCCTGGTGGAGCATGTCCTTGAAGGGCTGGTCCCCGAACTCGAAGTCGAATCGCAGCAGATATGCGAACTCGAAGGCGAAGATGAGGACCAGGATGTCGATCGCGGTCTGCAGGCCGCTGGTGAGCGAGCGGGCATCCAGCAACAGGAAGACGCGTTCGAGGAAGAGCCGTTCTCTGACGGCCGGATGGGAATGCATAAGCTCTCGACAGTCTGATCGCTGGGGACGTTGGGAAACAGAAACGAAGCTTCGCCCTCTGACTTACAGGGTGTGTTTTCAAGGCACACCCCAGCCTCAGACGGCGCGGTGATTGAACGAAAGAACGTGGTCCGACTGTCGATCGCGGAGCCGGACGTGTGTGATTACTCGATCGACGTCGTCAACGTGTCGCGGGCGGCACCTTCCCCCGTCGCCGCAGAAATCCGGCGAGCGACGCGGGACCGCGGCGGGGCACGTCGCATTGCGCGTGTGCCCGAAAGGCACGCACTGATGCCTCGGTCGTCCGGCACCACGCAATCGTCACGTCATCCCAATAGCGGCCGTCGTGCGTCTCGAGACGCCCGCCGTGCCACGGCTCGATCCACCGGCTGGTTTCGAGCAGGTAGCCCGAGGGCCCGGTGGCCACGACGCGGACGCCTACCGCTCGACCGAGCACGGCCTGGACGGTGGCCTTGGGCGTTTTCATCGCGAAGCGCCCTCGTGGATCACGCCGGCGCCTCGATCACCGCCAGGGTGATGCGATACCTGATCGCGCCCTGGACCACCACCGGCACCGTCTCCAGGACGCGCACCGGCAACGCCTGTCCGCCCGGTGCGCTCACCACTTGAAGACTGAGCGCGTCGGCTGGCGCCAGATCGTGAACGCTGATCAGCGTCCACCGACCCGGCCCGGCTTCCTCCATGGTGACGTGCTCGGTCACCATCAACCGCGCGTCGAGCGGATCGCACCAGGCAATTTCGCTCGACACGAATGGCCGAAATGGGCCCATCCTCACTCCTCTCCACAGGGAGACAGGCCTGCGCCGATCCCGCTTTCATAATTCCGTATTTCACGATCTGTCGCGTGGCTCAACGAGTAGCAACGGCGGTGCCGACCCGGCGAGCGCATCGTCGATCGGAAAAGCAGGGCTTTCGAGAGTACCGGCGCGATCGAGCGCTCCGAGAAATCTGGAATTCTGGGCCTTCCCAGAGAAATGTCTGGCCCATCTGTACGGCTCCACGATCAATTTTGGTTGCACAGGTGGCTGAACGCGCGAACCGCTATCGGTGCGCGACGGGACGCGTCGTGACGGAGTGCCGAAACTCGCGGAAGTCGACGAGACATTGATGCGTGTTCAAGAAGTTCATGAACCGCTTGTAGTCCTGCGCGGGGAGCCCGAAGAGCGTCACCAGCGCACGATAGCTGCCGTTGGTCGCGGTGAGGCCGTGCCGGACCAGGTCGCGCAGATCCTGCCGCGCGATATCGCGATTGAGGAACAGCACGTGGACATGGTCCCAGAACGAGTGGCGCCCCGAGATCAATCCCGCATACAGCTCGTCGGCAATCGACGGGCCGCGAAAGATTGGCGTCACCTTGGACGACCGATCGCGGAGCATCGGCGGCAGGTGCTCGAGATCGACGATGGAATCGGTGACCAGCCACAGGAGCTGCTCGATCGTGTTCTGCAGCTCCCGGACGTTGCCCGGCCAGTTGTAACGCTCGAGGGCCTGCCAGGCGGCGTCGGTGAACACCATCGGACGCCCGGCGCGCACGGTGAAGCACTCCACCAGCTCGCGGATGTCTCCCGGCCGTTCCTGCAGCGACGGGACATGCACGTTGCCGACGCGGATCCGGTAGAGCAGGTCATGACGGAACGTGCCGTTGTCGACCATGTGCTGCAGATCGCGATTGGTCGCGGCGATCACCCGCACGTCGACCCTGGTCAGGATCCGATCCGAGCCGACCTGGTGGATCTCGCCATTCTCGAGGAACCGCAGCAGCAGCGCCTGCATCCGCGGGCTCATCTCCCCGATTTCGTCGAGGAAGACCGTGCCGCCGTCGGCGAGCTGCAGCTTGCCCGACTTGTCGCGGTAGGCCCCCGTGAAACTCCCCTTCACGTGGCCAAAGAGCTCCGTCTCGATCAGGGACTCCGAGAGGCCGGCGCAGTTCACCGCCACGTACGCTTCCGCGGCGCGCTGCGAGTGCGCGTGGATGTAGCGCGCGACCAGATCCTTGCCGACGCCGCTTTCGCCGGTGATGAGGACCTTGAACGGACTCGGCGCGATCCGGCGCGCGCGGTCACGGACAGTCTGCATCGCGGCGCTCGAGCCCACGATCGTCGGCTCGAGGGCGCCGTTGGACGGGACGCTGATCGCCTGAGTGTGCCGGCCACGGGTTGCCATACTAAAAGGCTTCACAGTAGGGCAGGGAACGAATGCAGCCGCCGGCAGTCCTTCGGCCAAAACTCTCACGATGAATGCGCCTCATCCGAGAACACCTTTCCTGCGCGGTCGAACAGCGGCAACACGCCGCGTGTACGCCTCCGAGTGGGTCGCACGCTGCCCGGACCGTTTTCCTCCGCCGGTCCCGGCGCGACCTCCACCCCCGCGCGTGCTGGTCGTAACTGGATCGTTGAAATTCTCACTCGCTGTGAAGGTTTCAACGCGCTCTTCACAGGGCCAGGGTATGCAATTCCCTAACCGTTGAGCCTGCTAACAAATTGCACACATGAGCGGTATCCAGTCTCCGCTAAAGACGCCAATGGCAGGAAAAATGTGTCACCGGCTCACAGTAGTCGGGCCGGAAGCAGACTTTTCCGCCGATGGACTTCCGTAGAACGGGCGGTACTCTGGGGTCAGCAGAGATAATGCACGGGGCCAATGCGCGGATCAAGTCACTTCCGCTCAGCCGTATCGAAAATGATCGATCCCTGCACATGACACTGATCGCATCGCGCGCAACGATTGACAAAACGTTCGAAAAACACCCAAATACCGCGAATGGAGCGGCTTGTCAGACCACTCGCGCGCCTGGCCGGCCGGGAAACGCACGACCACCGGTATCCGGAACGCCGGACGCCAGGCATCGTAGAATGCCACTCTGACCTGAGCCCATCCGCTGCTCGTAAGAATCGGAGACGCCATGGACCTACCCACTCCACCGCCCTCACCTACGGCGACCGCCCCCGGCCGGATTCCCGTGGCCGGCACCGCGCGTCAGGCACCGCTGTCGATGGCCCCCGACGACTTCCGCCGACTTGGTCATGCACTGGTGGATTCGGTCGCGGCCTTCCTGGAATCGGTGCCGGCGCGACCCGTGACCCCCGGCGAGTCGCTCGGCGACGTCCGCGCGCTGCTCGGCGCGGATCGGGCGCTGCCGCGCGCGGGAACGGATGCCGCCGACCTGCTCCGTTCGAGCGCGGCCCTGCTCTTCGATCATTCGCTCTTCAACGGCCATCCGCGATTCTTCGGCTACATCACGTCCTCGCCGGCGCCGATCGGGATGCTCGGCGACTTCCTGGCGGCGGCAGTCAACGCCAACGTCGGCGCCTGGACGCTCGGGCCGATCGCCACTGAAATCGAGAGGCAGGCGGTGCGCTGGATTGCTGAGCTGATCGGCTACCCGCGCGACTGCGGCGGCCTCTTCGTCAGTGGCGGAAACCTCGCCGCCTTCGTCGCGCTGCTCGCGGCGCGAGCCGACGCCGCGCAGTGGGACGTCCGGCGCGACGGGATCGCCGCGTCCGCCGCACGGCGGTTCCGGGTCTATGCCTCAGCCGAGACGCACACCTGGATCAAGAAGGCGACCGACCTGTCGGGCATCGGCACCGACGCCATCCGCTGGATTCCGACCGGATCCGATTTGCGGATGGACACCAGCGTGCTGCGGACGACGATCGCCCGCGACCGCGAGGCCGGAGATCAGCCGCTGATGGTCGTTGGCACGGCTGGATCGGTCAGCACCGGCGCGATCGACCCGCTGTTCGAGCTTGCCGACATCTGCCGCGAGGGGGGCATCTGGTTTCATGTCGACGGCGCTTACGGCGCGTTTGCCGCGGCGGTGCCGGGCGCGTCGGACGACCTCGATGCACTGGCCAAGGCCGACTCCGTGGCGGTCGACCCGCACAAGTGGCTGTACGCGCCGCTCGAAGCCGGCTGCATCCTGGTCCGCGATCCCGACACGCTGCGCAAGGCATTCGCGTATCACGTGTCCTACTACCACTTCGGCGAGCAGGCGACCAACTATGTGGACTTCGGTCCCCAGAACTCCCGCGGTTTCCGCGCGCTGAAGGTCTGGCTCGCCCTGCAGCAGGTGGGGCGCGACGGATACGTGCAGATGATCGGCGACGACATACGCCTCAGCGAGCGGCTCTCCGCGTCGGTCGCCGCCCACCCCGAGCTCGAGGCGTGCACGCAGGCGCTCAGCATCACGACGTTCCGCTACGTTCCCAGCGTCGTGCCGCCGGGCGACGACACCGCTCGGGAGGCCTATCTGAACACGCTCAACGAAGCGCTGCTCGAGCGCATCCAGGCCTCGGGCGAGGCCTTCGTCTCGAACGCCGTCGTCCGGGGCAAGTACCTCCTGCGCGCCTGTATCGTCAACTTCCACACCGGAGAAGTGGACGTCGACGCGCTGCCGGAGATCGTGGTGCGGCTCGGACGCGAGGTGGCCGCGAGCCTGCGCGACGCCCAGCCCGCGCCCTGACGATGCGGCGAGGCGCGCGGCGCGACTCCCGGCCGTGCGACGCCGATTGGCATTTCGATTGCTGTATGGAGGCGCAGCTACGCTCGACCGCCGCTCTGGCAGGCCGACAACACTCCAACCTCCACGACGGGGACACTCTTGGGTCCCCGCTCGCCACGTACAGCGGATTTTCTGATTGATCGAGTGCGCGCGACGATAGGGCTGGGTAACGGTCTGCCAGGTCAGTGTGTCGGCGCGTGCCACTGCGAAGCGAACTGCCGATCCTGGGCGTCACGTCCGGACGCCAATCACATCCGTTGCCTCGGACTCCCCAGCGTGTCGCTGGCGGGGAGAGCGAGCCCACGCGCGAACAGAGGTTGCCGACGTGCGGTCAGGGCCGACGGAGTCCACCCGCCGCCCGTGCGCCAGCAGACGGGGATCGCAATACTGCCGCGATGCGAACCGGCCTGCTCCTGGCGTGGCCCGATCCCGCACGCCGTCGATCGACCTGAGCACAACCGAGGGTCAGGTTCGGGCGCTACTCAGTCCGGCGGTGAATGTTCGTGGAAGCGGGTTCGAGCGGCTGAAGTCGTGCCTGATGCCGGACCCGCTGTCGCTCGCGCTCACCGAACAGGATGGCGCCGACATTGTCGCGTTCTTGATCAAG
>JBDTSX010000037.1:0-14952 GCA_039930925.1 Acidobacteriota bacterium
TCAGCCGCCTCCTGCATTTCCTTTTGCATGGTCGACGTCTTGTTGGTTGCCAGGACCTTGTACTCGACCGGCGCGGCTTTCTGCGCCCAGGTAACGTCAGGCATCAGTGTGATGGAGCAGAGACAGGCGACGATCGCCGCAGTCTTGTGGGACAGCATGGGACCTCGAGTGGCGACCTCGCCGAGGTGGAGCCTCGGCGGGCGCTTGATGTGTTCCAGGTTAATGTCTTCCCCTCTATCGGGGACCGGACCAGAGCGAGGCGACGATAACCGATTCGATTGGCGCGGCGTGTTCAATATTGATCAGGTTTGTCAGCGCTGAGGGTATTCGATTGTCCGGCAAGGACCCAAGCTTCTTCGAAGAGTTCGCGGGCACGTAGTCGTTGACTCGAGATTGGTTACGAGCGGTGACAGAACAGCCGGGCCGACGACGAAGCGTACGTAGGGTGAGAGAGGTATAGTGACCGCCATGCGGACCTTCTTGGTGCTGCTCGCACTCGCCGCGCTGCTGCAGCAGCCGCCGCGTCTCTCGGTGATTCAGGATGGCGACAGCCACGGGGATCCGCCGTACCTACTCGAAGAAGGCTGGGAACCGCTCCTGAATGGCCAGGATCTCGCTGGCTGGAGGAGCTGCGAGGCGGCCGCGAAGAACGAGTGGTACACGACGCGCATTGTGCGCTACGAGCGGTACCTTGGGCCGACGCAGCTCAGCGGCCGGCCCGGACCAAGCGGCGTGATCTTGAACGGACCGACCGGCCGGACGGCCAATCTCTGCACCGAGCGCAAATTCGGCGACATCGAGCTCTACCTTGAATTCATGCTCGCCAAGGGCTCGAATTCAGGCGTGTATCTCCAGGGTCTCTATGAGCTCCAGATTTTCGACAGCTGGGGCTCGACCGGCCCGATGGAGACATCGGACGCCGGGGCGATCTATCACCGCTGGATTGGCGAACAGGGCGTTGGCGGGTCACCGCCGCTCGTGAACGCGTCGCGGCGGCCCGGTGAGTGGCAGTCGTATCAGGCGTGGTTCCGGGCGCCCCGGTTCGATGCCGCCGGCAAGAAGATTGAGCCGGCACGCTTCCAGCGGGTTCTCTTCAACGGCCAGCTGATACAGAAGGACGCCGACGCCGACGGCCCGACGCGATCGCATCTCGAGATCCCGGAATCACTCCAGAATCCACTTATGATTCAGGGCGATCATGGCCCGGTCGCGCTCCGCAACATCTATGTCCGCCCGCTGAGGCCGCTGATCGTCCGATAACCTGCTGAACAACCATGGCACGCCTCGCGCACAGGCCTCTGTCGTCTACAGCGCCGGTATCTCTCGGATGCTCCGGATGCCGATGTTGCGGTAGAACACCTCGGACCCTTCCGATTGCAGCTGGAGCCTGCCCCTCGTCAGCGGCACGTCACGTCCATCGACTGTGCGGCGCAGCCCCGTCAGCACCAGGTTCGGCGTGCCGTTGACGACATGCACGCTGGTCTGGCCGAGGCAGTACAAATCCAGCGTATTCCACTGGCCGTGAGGCTTCTCGGTCGCCGGCATCTTGATGATGCGTCTCGTGTGTCCGACGACTTTCGCGGCGCCCCTCCTGTAAGCCAGTTCGGTCTTGGCATCGCCGGGCGTGACGGGATCCCCCTCTGCGTCGACGATGACCCCGGCAAGGCTGTAGAAGTCTCCGCAGTCTCCTTCCTGGATCTGGAATTCGCAGGACTGCATCCAGAATCCGTAGCTGGCGCCATGGGGCCCGACCGCGTGATAGCAGCAGCCGCTGTCGCGCAGCGTTTGTTCGCGGGGCGGCCATTTCTTCTCGCCCCACTTGAACTCGAAGCGCAGGTGATAGTTCTCGTACTCCTGGCGGGTAGTGAGCCCTCCGTAGATCTCGCCCGAGATGCGGATCGCCGGCCCGCCATCGGTCTGGGCGACGGAGAACACGCCCTTCGGATCGCGGTCGACGCCGATCGCGGCGAGGTACTCGCCCTGCGCATCTTTCGTCTGGCCAGGCACCTCGACCAGCTTGTGCGGTTTGCCGAGGAAGGTCTGCCAATCTGCGAGGTCGCGGCCATTGAAGAGCGGCGTCCACCGATCCGCACTCTGATCGGCAGCACCGCCGATGCGTGCGCCGCGAACGGCAGCCGGCAGTGTCAACATCGCCAGGATTGCGGCTCTGCGATTCATCATGTCCAGGCAGGCCTCAGAGAACAGCGTCAGGTGCTGGGATTTTACCAGCCCGGCCCACGGCTGCCGTTCTTCGAGGAGCCTTGGGGCAAGCTGCCGGACGAATGGATCCGTCAGCGGAGCGGCTTCGGTCAACCGACAAGCGGTCACGACGGAGAGCACTCGGTTCGAGCGCGATCCGGAGACTGTGGGAGAACAGAGCATGCTCGCGTGCCCAGCGCGTCATGTCAACAAGGAGGATCGACAAATTGCGACGCGAGCATTCCGCACACGTGCCGATTGGGCGTTGTCTTTCTGCATGGACGACCGGATAGTGGCAATCGCGATGGCAGGACCGGCCGCCATGGGCGGACTGCGGTTCACTCAGTCGGGAGAAGAGTGATGATGCGCCCAGAATGGAATGCCGGGCTCCGCTGGTGGTGCAGTGACCGCAGAATGCCGTCGAGCACGAGATCCAGCTCTTTCCCAACGTCCTCAGCAAGAAAACGCAACACCAGATATCCGTTCTCCTGGAGCAATTGATCCTTGCGGCGATCGCGCCGGTACGCGGCCGGGTCTCCGAGATGCTGCGCGCCGTCAAGTTCCACCGCCAGACGGGCGTCGGCGCACAAAAGATCCACTTCCAGTCGTCCGGCTCCGTCGAAGGCGATCGGCAGCGACACATTGAGGTGAAAGCGCCCCTTGGTCTCAGCCAGGCTCTCCAGCCGGCGGTAGAGGAATGCTTCGGTGGCACTCCGCGCGCGCTCCGCGCCGTCAGCGTCTGGCATCACGGTCCGGACGGCGTGCGCGAACAGGCTGGCGAGCGGGGTATCCACGCCATCGCGAACCAGCCGTCGGACACTGCCGGAATAGTCACGTTTCCACACCGGGTCCGACGGAAGAATGACGTCGGCGGGCCACCCCGGTATCGCGCTCGCCGGCAGGAGAATCGTGTAGCCGACCGCTTCATACCCACGGCACCGCCGGTCGAACATCCGCCCCAGCATGTTCACGTTGAGGTCGGCGTAGTCGTAGATGCGCACCTCGCGCTTGCCGTCGTAGAGTCGATGCAGCCGGCCCGCGTATTGCGCGATCGTCCCGCGCCATGACACCGGCAGCGTGAGAAACAGCGTGTCCAGCCGCGGATCGTCGAATCCCTCTCCGACGTACTTTCCGGTGGCCAGGACGACACGGGCTTCATCTCGAGGAATTGCCGCGAGGCGATCGGCTGTCGCCTGCCGCTGCTTCTTGCCCGTTCCCGATCGCAACACGACGAGGTGGCGAACAACCGGTGCGAGCAAACTCTCGATCCGGTCGAGGTGATCGTTTCGCTCGGTGAGTACGAGCGGCGACCGGCCACTGTTCACTGACTCGACGACGTCGTCGCAGATCCGGCGATTGCGCAACGCGTCATCGACCAGCTCCCGGTATAAAGCCTGGAACTCCACGCGCTTGTCCGCGTCAGGAGCCCTCACCGGTTGGAATGCCGTTGGTTGCACGAGGACGAAGTGCTCGAACGGCCGCGCCGCCGCTTGCGCTCGCGCGTTTACCCGGTGACGCACCGGTCCGCATTGCATGAAGATGATGGGATGGTGGCCGTCCTTCCGCCCAACGGTCGCCGAGAGTCCGACGACGAATCGAGCTTTTGCCTGCCGCACCACCTGCTCGAAACTATGAGCTGAAAGGTGATGACATTCATCGACAATCAGGTGGCCGTAGTCAGCCAGGCGATCGTCAACGACACCCTTCTTCACGAGGCTCTGGATGATGGCGACGTCGAGCAGGCCATTGGGCCTCGCGCGCCCGCCGCCAATCCGGCCGATCGACTTCGCCGGCACGCCGAGAAACGTCGAGAGGCGCTCGACCCACTGATCGAGGAGCTGCCGGCGATGGACGAGCACCAGAGTGCTCACACCGCGTTGTGCGATCAGCCAGGCGGCGATTACGGTCTTGCCAAAGGCTGTCGTGGCGGCGAGCACGCCGATCTCGTGCGCCAGCATGGCGTCAGCCGCGGCTCTCTGTTCGGGGCGCAACTCGCCGCAAAAGCACACATCGAGAGGGCGGCCGGCTTGCCGTTCGTCGCGAATCGCCGTGCGAATACCCAGATCGGTCAGGACCTGACCAACCTCGTCGAGGCATCCTCGCGGCAGGCCGATATGAAGAGAGTGATCCTCGGCGCATGCGACGACGCGTGGCTTGGCGTAGGTCGAGAGTCGCATCGCCTGGGCCTTGTAGAATTCTGGATTCTGGAAGGCCGCCAGTCGAAGCAGCCGATTTCGGACGCCCGGGTGCAACCCGACTTTGGCGATGTAAATCTGATTGCCGAGTACCAGCTCCAACGTCTCAGGGAGTCCCTGCAGGATCGCCGGCTCCTTGTGGCGACGCGATGGAGGGTCCATCCACGGTGCATCGTCCTCATTGTCCTGCGGGGGCAGGCGCACTCCGAGGATGCGGCCGCGGCGCTCGGCTTCGCCGACGAGTCGCTCGACCTGGGCGCGGCCTATCGTACGGATGCTTGCCAGAAACGACCACTGGTCTTCCCACGGCAAGAAATGGTCGTCCAGGAAGACGCTGTTGCTTAGCGCGCGTGCTCCTTTCTGCAGTGGCAGGGCGATCAGGTTGCCGAACCCACCTTGCGGCATCGTGTCCTGGTTCGGAAAGAGCCGGTCGTACGAATCCAGTCCGACGTCCGGGCGCCCATCCATCGTCTCGGTAAGGATGTGGGATCCGAGTCTTCGAGCCAGCGCGGCTGGAATCGGCGCGTCGAAGAAGAGCCAGACGTGCCCGCCAAGCCCGGAGCGTGAACGTTCGAACCCGACCGGCAGACTCAGGCGCCGGCATGTATCGACAAACGCGGCGGCATCCTCGCACCATCCGGCTTTGTCGAAGTCCACCGCCAGGAAGAAGCATGTCTCGTCCGGAAGCAGCGGATAGACCCCAGCGACGAACGCCTGTCCCGTATCATCGCGGCCGGAGAGGTGCCATCTGATCACCTCGTCAGTGACGGGAAAAAAACGGCGATGGGGACACTCGGCGCACTTGATGCGCGGCTTCTCGCAAATGCCGCGCACCCACTCGTTCCCGCACGCTGGCGCGTACCCGGACTTGCCCGTCTTGCGGCTTTCGAATCGGCGGGGGTAGAGGTCTTCACGGCCACGAAAGAGCGACCGGAACAAAGCAATCTTGGCCCGCGATGGCGACGTCCGATTGATAGAGCCATGCCTTTCTTCCATCGGGTCCGCACCAGATGGTACCCCGGCCAGGCAACGGCGCGCCTGCGCCGAGCAACGTCTGTCAACAGGCGGCCCGACGCGGCCGTTTGCCTGGTCAGGGAGCGCGCAGTTCCGCCGTTCGCGCGTCGGTGTCGCGTCGCGTTACGGGTGGCAGGTTTGCTCGACTAGGTCCAGTGGTCGCTTTCG
Source organism: Acidobacteriota bacterium (assembly GCA_039930925.1). Lineage (GTDB taxonomy): Bacteria > Acidobacteriota > Vicinamibacteria > Vicinamibacterales > 2-12-FULL-66-21 > JALZOC01. The sequence continues at coordinate 5,577 of JBDTSX010000037.1, forward strand.
AGCGGCATCAGGTGCGATCGGTCCGGCACCAAAGCGGATGAGACACTCTGCTCGATTCGAGCCGGCGCCGCCCTCGCGCTGTTGCGGAAACCTGTCCACGTGTGGGTGGCGGTGAGGCAGGGATTCGAATGCATTAAAAGGACTCTCGTGACTCGGTGATCGCACACGACTTCTGGCGCTAAGCATTTGAGTCTCTGCCACTTACCTAACGGCGATCTGTTCTCTGGCGTACGCCCCAGTCCTCCGGAATCCGCCCGAGTTTTGGAGACATGTTGGAGACGGTTTGGAGACGGTCGGGGGTCTTGAGAGTATCCCTGCCTCAGTCCGTTGAACCGTTAACGAGTTGGCTCGAACCCTCAGCGGCGCGCGGCGGCATCCAGTCCCCCCGCAACCAACCCTCCCGCCAACAGGAACATCAGCGCGGCGATGAGTCCGTCGAGCACCCGCCACGTGAGGGGATTCTTGAACAGCGGAGCCAGCAGCCTCGCCCCGTAGGCCAGCCCGACGAACCCACGTCACGGACGCCAGCGACGCCCCGAGCACGAACCAGGGGTGTTCCCCCGCTGGATGCCTTGCTCCCAATCCCCCCAACAACAGCACCGTGTCGAGATAGACGTGGGGGTTCAAGAAGGTGAAGGCCGCCAACGTCGCGACAACCTTGATCACGATATCCGACGGCGATAGCCAGATACTTTCCGGGCGGCAGGCCGCGGATCTTGAATTGTCCGCGTTGGTCCGGACGCGCGCTTTCGATGAAGCGGGAGTGCGGTCCCCACTTCCCGTCATCGTCAGCAAACACGATGACGGTCGCATCAAGCGCCGGTAGTCCGCACTACGATTGCCTGTGAACCGGGCGGCGGCAAGCGATGTCGCTTCGTCCAGTACGATGCGGGCGCTGGTGTCGGCGATTCGCGCTGTTACCGTCACCGGCTGCGGCGTAGCGGATCGGTCCTGGTAGACCTGGAGAAAGGCCGTTGCACGATCGGTCGGAGCAAACTCGCGCACCGCGATGGAAAAGACCGGCAAGACAGACGAGTGCAATCGCGGCTCGCATCGTCGGAATCTGAGCGCTGACCAAAGGATTGTCCTTCTGTTTCCTGTGGCATTGGGCGCACTGGCGCTTGAGCGCTGCTCACGAATGCGATGAGGCGAGCGGCGCGGCTCACCTGATCGACGTCTTGTCGGCGGATGGGAAGTCGCGCGGCACCGGGATCGTCACCGCGCCCGTCGCCGCCCATTCGGTGCCGCGTTGGAGCAGGACGATGTAGTCCACCGAATTCATCGGCACGATCGGTTCTTTCTGCGTCGTTCCGACGTGGCCGAGCGTGTCGTGAAACACGCGCCCTTTGCCGTAGGCGACGGCCATGAGAATGGGCTCGTTCTCGCCGGTGCCGTTCGGCATCGAGGCTGGCGCCGTCGCCGTCGCGAGAATCGTCAGGTTCTTGGCGGGACCGCGCAGATTGCTGTAAAGCTCGTCGCCGGCGTGCATCCACGCCGTCGGCAGCCCCTTCATGATCGGGTGGTCGGGGGCGCGAACCGTCATGAGGAAATCGTGCGGGCTGGGATGCTGCGCGGTGCCGGGCGTATCGTTGTCGAGCACCATCCCGCCATCGCGCCAGCGGATCTTCGGGCCGGCCGCTTGGGTCCGGTTCGCGTAGCCGGGCGTGAAGCCTCCCCAGCCGCCGACGCCGATCATCTCGTTGTACTCGGGCCAGCCGGGAAACGCGTTGTCCGCGGCGTGCAACACCACGATGCCGCCGCCGTTCTTCACGTAGTTGACGAAGGCCTGCTTCACCGCCGGCACGAACTCGAAACCCTCGTAGTCGAGTACGACCGCCTGGTAGTCGGAGAACTGTGGCGCAAAACTCGACATGTCCTGATTCGGCGCCGCCCCCTTCGCTGGCGTCGCCGCGACGGTGACGGCAAAGCGCCCGCTGTCTTCCAACTGACGCCTGACGATCGGACTGCTGACTTCCCAGTTGTGATACCGATTGCTCTGCCCGGTGACGAGCAGGACTTTGATGCGCGATTGCGCGGGCGCGACGCTACCTGCGGCGAGCGCAAGCGTCGCGGCCAACAGAGCGGTAGCCCCCTTCAGGGAGTAGCGAATCAAACTGCCAGCATTACTGACCATGTCATCGGGCTCCTGTTCAGCATCGTGCCACACGCTCTACGGGTGTCCAGCGCCTGGTCGCCGCCACCTTGTGGAAGACGGAGCCGGCGGAATGCGGCCGAGCATCGTTCGGCAAATTCACTCCGCAACGCCGGCGTGAGCCGATCGTAGAACAGCTCTCCATCGAAGGCACTCTTTTCCGCGGTAGTGCGCAGCTCGCAGCGGCGCGTGCGAAGACCTTCAGCGATGTCGGGGGCGATGTTCTCGTCGGTAAGCGTCATTCTAACGCCGACGTGCGCGCCGCGCTGACAAGGTTGTTCCAGTTGCCACCGTCGACGCCACCCGTCGTCGTTGGCTGCCGGTCCCGAGCTTAGAATGCGGATGACCGACCGAGCGCATGCGCTCCTGCGAGAGGCCCTGGCTTTGGCGCCCGACGAACGTGCGGACGTCGCCGCGGAGCTCCTGGCCAGCCTGGAGAGTGCGGAGATCGACGACGGTGATGTCGAGGCCGCGTGGGCGGCGGAAATGCCCCGACTGCCTTCCGAGGTGACGAGTGGAGTTGAATAAGGTCCCGACGGCGATCCTGCTCGGCATCGCCTGTCTTTGCGGCGGAGCGGCGCTAGCTTGGTTCTCGTCGCCGGCGACGATGTACCTGACCAGGAGCGGGCCCGAGGCGGTCACCGTCGCTTTCGAGTCGCGGCTCTTCAACCTGTTCCTGGTCGATGAGCGACGCATCCCCGAGACGCGTTCTGTCTTCATGGTGGACAGTCGCACACCCGGGTCGGGCTCGGACACGCCGCCACGAATCACCTTCGGCACCGCGCATGGTCCGGTAGACCTGGGGAGGGTGCAGCAGCTTTTTGCGCGCGATTTTCCGGACGTCAGGGGTTTTTTCGAAGCAAAGACCGTCGAACCGGAACTCGAAAGGGAACGCCCGGTCGAGCCGCCGAACGCGGCGACCATCTCAAGTATCGGAAGAAGTAGCGAGACGAGGCGATTCGTGATCGCTCAGTCGGTCGTCCTGTTGCTGACGCTGGTCGGCTGCGGCGTAATCTGGATGGCGGGTCGGACGCTGTTGGGCCGCGACACCACCATCGGACCGCACTGACTCACGGCCTGCGCAAACCACCCTAACTGAATGCACCGCGCCCGATGTGTCAGCTTGACGCCGGTCCCGACGGGGACTGCTCTGCGCGCGTTTCATGGGTCTCAATCTCATTTGAAACCCGGCGGATTCCGTACAATAGTTTGGAGACGTGGGGGAGACGGGCTCCGGGATTGAATCCGGGTCTGTAACTGGCGGTGAGGCAGGGATTCGAATGCGATAAATGGACTCTCGTAACTCGGTGATCGCACACGACTTCTGGCGCTAAGCATCTGAGTCCCTGCCACTTACGCAACGACTATCCGTTCTCTGGCGTACGCCCCAGTCCTCTGGAATCCTCCCGAGTTTTGGAGACCTGGGGGAGACGGGGTTTGAGGCAAACGGCTTGTCCCTGCCTTACTTCCAGCCAACAGACGACACTACGGCGAGCGGACGCTTTCGCTCAGCGCATCATCGTCAGGCGTCCCTCTGTCCACAGCGCGTGAGAATACGGGGGTGAGAAGCTGGCCACGGACGGTTTCCGTGCCTCGCGCGAAATTCGGGCGGACCGTTACTCGCTCTGGCGCAAAGCGGAGCACGCGAGATGGCTGCCGGGCCCCCGGCATCCTCGCACGCTCACGCGCTCTTGCCCGAATCACCGGACGATGCAGCTCGCGCCGACGATCGGCCTCGAGACTCTGCATTCTGTACTTCGCATACCTTGCCCACCCTGCTCGCTTCTCCTCCAAGGCCAAGGTCGCCTGATGCTCTCGCAGCTGGCGCTCTGCTGGCGATTCTTCAGGCGAATGCCTCACCGAGTCCAGCCTCGGGCCTGAGTCGGGGACGGTCACAGTTTTGCCGTGTTCACATTGAGCAGGACTTGGCTTTTCCTGCTGGTGCTGGTCGCGCACATGGTGCGCGACCGATCTCGAGCCTCGGTGCGCATAGTGTATCCACGACTCATAGCTCTCGGGCACCACGCTGGCGGGGCACCGGGACTCTCTCTTGCGGATATCGGCGCGCGTCTGGCCCTCTCGCGGCGCGGGTGGTTCAAGGTGCGCGGCGGCCTGTGCTCTGGTCTGCGTCGTCGCCGATGACAATGTGTCGGCTCGGAGCTGTGCAGTCTCATGCTGACAGAGAACCGGGTCACGGTCGGCGCGTGACGGCCAAGTTGCGACCGGCAGGGCGTTGCGGATCGAAGACCAGCACTGTGCCAGCAAGGCGATAGGCGTTTGGCGATAGACGACGGGGATCATCGCCTTCTCCCCGGATTCGATTCGGCGCCCTCCCGCGCATATGCGGGAGGCACAGCCTTTCCGGACGTCAGCGCCGTCTTCACATCGCGCGCATGGCGGCACTGGCCGCGGTAATCGAACCCGGGGCAGCTGCACGTCACGTCCGTGCCGTCGGCGGTGATCACATAGGCGACGCCTGGGTGCGACGTGCTCGCGATCCGATAACTTGTCACCGCGGGCCCGGACAGCGCGCGGGCAAGAGCCTCCAGTGCACGCCTGAGCGCATCGATGTCCTCCGGCCGTCGCGCGGCGGCGCTCTTCTCCGCGCCTGATCCGTGGGCGACCCGCAGTTGGTCCGATGCCTCCCGGAGCAGCCGCTGGATCTCGCCGTCATCGCCGATCCCGGCCGGTGTGTCGGCAAGGCCCGGAGAGATCGCGTGCAGCGCGCGCTGCAATTCGTCGAGCACACTGCCCGACAGGTCGCCGGCCAGCGCTTCGCCATCGACCACCGCGCTCACCAGCGCGCCCTTCGCCTCGAGCACCGCCTGGACGAAGTCGTCGACCGTGCTGGTGCCTACCATGTACGTCACGTTGACCGTGCGGGTCTGACCGATGCGGTAGGCACGGTCCTCGGCCTGCCAGTGGGTGGCGGGTACCCAGTCGAGATCGTTGAAGACTACCTGACTGGCGGCGGTCAGGTTGAGGCCGACGCCCCCGGCGATGATGTTAGCCAGGAAGACGCGGACGTTCGCGTCCTCCTGAAACCGGTCGACCAGCCCTTGGCGCTTGTTGGCCGGCGTGCGTCCCGTCAGCAGGACGGCCGCCGTGCCGAATTCCGCTGCCAGCGCATCGAGCGGCTCCTGGAAACACGAAAAGACGATGACCTTCTCCCCCTGCGCGATCGCGCCCGACACGAAGTCGCTGGTCGCCGCGACCTTGGCGCCAGCGAGCCTTTCCCTCGCTCGTGTCAGCAGCGCCATCAAGTGCGTCTGCGCTCGGCGATTCGTCTCCGATGCCGGGAGGGCCGGCGGGACCGGTGCTCCGTCCGAGCAGCAAGTCCACCACGTCCCGGATCTCGCGCGCACCGGTGCCGGCCGGCACGTCGACCGGCAGCCACGTCCGCAGCTTCGGGGGCAGCGCCAGCACGTCGTCCTTCGACCGGCGCAGCATCACGCCGTGCAATTGCACCGTCAGTTCCTCGAGATTCGACGCGCCATCTGTTTTCCAGCCGAACTCGGTCCTCTCGGCTGCACAGTACCGCTTCGCAAACGACAGGAAGCTGCGTCCGAGGGAGTGGCCAACCAGCTGCAGTAGGACGAACAGGTCGCGCGGCCTATTTGTCAGCGGCGTGCCCGTGAGCAGATACACGACCGGCTCTTGCGTCGCACTCGAAGCCGCGCGCTCAGCGAGCTGTCGCGCCAGACGGCTGCGTGCGCTGGTGTGGTTCTTCAGGTAGTGCGCTTCGTCGAACACCAGCCCGGCCCAAGCCACCGCGCCGAGCGCTTCCATGTGTTTCGACAGCAGGTCGTAGTTCACGATGGTCCATTCGGCGCCTCCCACGACCGCGGGCCCCCTCCCTTCGACCACCGCAACCGAGGCCCCGGGCGACGCCTGATCGATCTCGCGCGCCCAGTTGCGCTTGACCGAGGCCGGGCACACCACGAGATATGGGCCGCCTGGCGATGTGTGCCGGAGCGACACGATCGCCTGCCGAGTCTTTCCGAGCCCCATGTCGTCCGCCAGGATGGCGCGGCGGCGGCCGAGCAGGAACGCGACCCCTTCGATCTGATGCGGAAACAGCCCGTCACCAAGCGTGACGGCCGTCCGGTAGGCGCCATCCAGATCGTTCGGCGCCAGGCCGAGCAAATGGGCGAAGGCGGCCGCCTGGGCGTCGAGTTGGGTGCCGGACGGAGAGATCGAGCGGAACGGATTCATGGTGCTGTCCTTTCGACGATGGTCCGCAGGCCGGGCCCGGGCGCGCGTCCTGTGCGCGCTGGGGGGGAGTGCGGAGCCGAGTCCGTCCGATCGCGCATGGCTCCAGGCGTCTTGCCTGGCCGGCTGGTCCACCGTGGCGTTCCCTGTGGGGGAACAGGACGACGGTATGGCGTGCGGGTCGTGGAGCCGGGGCTCTCACCGCACTCTTCATGCTGGGCAGCGGGACGTGCGCTGCCTCGAGTGTCCGGGCTGAAATTAAAAAAGCCCGCCGACTATGAGTCGCGGGCTTTCCTGCGACTTAGATGGTTTTGTCGACAGGGAGTGTCCCTGGTGCGCGGCCCATCAAATCGGAACTCACCGCGCATCCCAAACATATGGCAGGGACAATCGGAATGCAAGCACCTTCGGGGTTCGCCATCGAACCCCGTCGAGGCCGCCACCGACGGCTGACCGGCGATCTCACGGCGACCCTGAGAAGATGGTTATGGTCCCTACTCCCACAAGCTCCGCAATCGGAGAGACGATCGAGCTGATGACATCGACACTGATGAGCCTTGACCCGCCGGCGACAGCTGGCAGATCGCCGCCGCGCCACCGTCCGCCCGAAGCCGACGAGTCCTACGGTGTGGGCCACGATCAAGCGAGCGGAGGAGCCTTGCCAGTGCAGGTATCGAACCGCTGGATCCAGGAGATGGGGTTCGGCGACGACGTGCGCTGCCTCGAGGGATGACATGACCAAGGTGCCAGCGAAGACCAGGAAAAGAGCCAACACGAAGCCGCCAACCAAGAAGCAGCTGGCCGAAGTGGAACGCTCGCGGATGCTGTCCACCCCGACGTCGCAATGCGATGCGGTCGAGACGCGACCGGCGATCGCGCACCCTCGCAACGCGATGCGATTCGGCTTTCCAGTGAAGGTGATGGGAGGCGGCGGATTGAAGAGCAGCGACAGCCGTCGCTGGCAGCAGAGCCCGCACCTGCGCGTGTCGATCGGGTATCTGTGCCGCGTCATCGACTACCTTCGCGCCCATGACATTCACATGTAGCGCATGTCCTCAGACCTGGCGCCCTACGCCACCCATCCGGACATGCCGCAGTTCCACGGCATGGTGCGTGAGAGCGCGAGCGACCTGGCACGCCTCGGTCGCTTGGCGCGCGATGCCGACGTGCGTCTCAGCTTCCATCCGTCGCAGTTCGTCGTGCTCAATTCCGCCAACGACGACCTGACGAGAAAGAGCATGTGGGCGTGAGGCCGAAGATTCATTTCAGCTGCGCGCGTACGGAGATGCGTGAGCTGAAGCGCCGCGATCGCAAGACGGGAAAGATCGAACACGTGCTGCAGCCGCCGGTATGGACCGGGCATGCCGACTACAACAATCCCTTCGAGGCGATCGCGTTCCTTCGCTCCATTCGCCACATTGATACCGACGTCATGCTCGAATCGAAAGCCAAGGATCTCAGCTGATCCGGATCAGGCACGACCTCGCACGCTACGCTCCCGATCTGACCGCCCGCTATGGCGTCACCACGGGACAAGGCTCTGAGGATGTCGCGGAGCTCGTCACCGGTGATGACGAAAGCGCACCGTGAATGTCGCGAGGCGGCTTCAGCAGCCGGATCCGGAGAATCCCGGGCAGTTCATCCCGCTCACGCGGGGGAAGATCGCGATCGAGATAGAATACGCGGAGATCTGGTTCAGACGGATTGAAGTGAAGGCGATCTGACAGGAGGAGGCGGCTTCTATATGCTGTGTCGCGCAACCTGTCCTAACACGTTCCGCGCGAGCCCGGTCTCGCGGCCGCGCGGCTGGAATAACGAAAACACTATGAACCGAATCCTTCGCGTGCTTCCGGCAACGGCGCTCGCCACGCTTGTGGCCGCTTCCGTCCAAGCCCAGATCACCAACAGTCCTCCGGGAGGCAACGGCCCTACCGGCCGCGGGCGCGGGCCTGGGGTCGAGGCGAGCGTGGTCACCAATGTCCGCTCCCCCGAAGTGAATGCGGACAACACCATCACCTTCCGACTGCCGGCACCCAATGCCAAGAAGGTGCGTGTGTATACCGACATGCCCAAGCTTGGCGACACCCCGGTCAACGGCTCCGCCGGTTTCGACATGACCCAAGACGGCAATGGCGTCTGGTCGTTCACGACGCCGAAGCTCGCGCCCAGCTATTACCAATACTGGTTCGACGTGGACGGATTGACGACGCCCGATCCGCAGAACACCTTCGTTCGTCCTGCGTCGGGCGTCTACAAGAGCGTCGTCGCGCTGCCGGGGAAAGAAGCGGACTTCATGATGTTCCGCGACGTGCCACACGGCAACCTGATCGAGCACCAGTACCTCAATCAGCTGACGAAAGTGGCCCGCCGTGTGGTGGTGTACACGCCGCCCGACTACAGCACCAGCAAAAAGAAATACCCGGTGGTGTACCTGCTCCATGGCGCCAACGACTACGAGCTCGGCTGGACGCAAACCGGCATGGCCAACACCATCATGGACAACCTCATCGCGGACAAGAAGGCCGTTCCTGCGATCGTCGTCATGCCCTTCGGCCATGAGAAGACCGGTGCTGCTGGTAAACAGCCGGAGATCCTCGCACTGCAGAAAACGATGGGCTACGCGCCGCCTCCGCCGGTCGCGCGCGGCACTGCGCCGCGTGAGGGTGGTGCGGCCGCTGGCTCCGCGCCGACTGGTGCCCCGCCTGCTGTTGCGGCCCGCGGCGCAGGTCCCGGTGGCCCGGGTTTCGGCATATCCCCGAACGGTTGGAGCATGGAGAAGGAGATGCTCGACTACGTCATTCCGTATGTCGAGAAAGAGTTCCGCGTCATCAAAGACAAGGATCACCGCGCGATCATGGGCTATTCGATGGGCGGCGGTCACAGCACCTCCATCGGCTTCGGCCATCCGGAACTGTTTGCCTACGTCGGCGCGTTCAGCGGATTCGGTTCCACGAATCTGCTCGTCGCTGACCCGGCCAAGACGAACAAGAACTACAAGATGATCTTCATCGG
>JBDTSX010000038.1:0-14826 GCA_039930925.1 Acidobacteriota bacterium
CAGGAGATAGATCGCCTCCCCGAAGGTGAGCCGCCCCATCACTTCATCGAGCGGGTACCCGCGCAGCAGGATCTTGTTCGGCTCGATGCCGGTGAGCGCGGTGCGCCATTTCTCGTCCGCCATGCGCTGTTGCCCGCGTCTGTCGGCCGGGACGGCTTCCCTGGTTGGTTTCATGACTCGCTCACTCTTCTGGAGGGCGCGTGGACGTTCTGGTTAGTGCGTGCCGTACAGCCGATCGCCGAAGTCGCCGAGACCGGGCACGATGAACTTGTGCGGATTCAAACCTTGATCGACCACCGGTGTGAAGATTCTGACGTCCGGATGATGCTGCTCGACGAGCGCGACCCCCTCGGGAGCAGCGACGATGCAGATCAGGTGAATGTCGCGGGCGCCGGCGCGCCGGAGTAGATCGAGCGCGGCGACCGCACTGCCGCCGGTCGCGAGCATCGGGTCGATCATCAGCACGAAACTGCGGCTGAGATCGGCCGGCAGCTTGGAATAGTACTGCGACGCCACCGCCGTCAACTCGTCGCGCTGGAGGCCGATATGCCCGACGCGCGCGGTCGGGATCAACTCGAGAATCGCATCCAGCATCCCCAGGCCCGCGCGCAGCACCGGCACGACCACGACATCGGCCGTGATGCGACGCCCTGCTGATGGACCGACCGGCGTCTGAACCGTCACCGCCGTGCTCGGCACGTCGCGCGTCGCCTCCGCCGCGAGCAGGAGACTGATGCGGACCGCCATGCGGCGAAAGAGCTCCGGCGGCGTCGCCGCGTCACGAAGCGTGGCAAGCGCGTCGTGGACGAGTGGATGGGTGACCAGGTGCAACGGCACGGGTTCACTATACAAGCAGAGCCGACGCCGGAGAAGGGAGAGTGGAAACGCAAAAGGCTGATAAAATCCCCGCCCACATGCTGTTTCGGCTCTGCGCCGTGCTGGTTGCCGCCGGCTCCGTCCTCCAGGCCCAGGCCCCCGCACGACGGGCCGTTTCGCTGATCGTGACCGGCGGCACGGTCGTCACGATGGACCGCGCGGGCCGGGTGCTGGCGCCGGGCGCGGTGGCGATCGACGGCCGGGACATCGTGGCGATCGGCACGCCGGAGGCGATTGCCGCGGCCTACTCCGGCAGCGAATCGGTTGACGCCACCGGTCAGGTGGTGATGCCCGGACTGATCAACACCCACACGCACGCACCGATGGTGCTCTTCCGCGGCCTCGCCGACGACCTGGCGCTGATGGACTGGCTCCAGAAGTACATCTTTCCGGCCGAGGCGAAGACGGTCAGCCCCGAGTTCGTCCGCGCCGGCACCCGGCTGGCCGCGCTCGAGATGATTCAATCCGGTACCACGACCTACGTGGACATGTATTACTTCGAGGAGGAGATCGCCAGGGTCACCAAAGACGCCGGGCTGCGCGGCGTGCTCGGGCAGACGGTGATCCAGTTTCCGGTCGCGGACGCCAGGACGCCGGCGGAGGGCCTCGCGCGCGCCGAGCGATTCATCAAGCAATTCGCCGGCGACGACCTGATCGTACCGGCGATCGCGCCGCACGCGATGTACACGCTCGACACCGCCTCCCTCAAGGCGGTGCGGACGCTCGCCGACCGCGAGCACGCGCCGGTGCTGATTCACCTGGCGGAAACGTCGGACGAGGTCAAGACCGCCCGCGAGAAGTACAAGCTGTCGCCGACGGGCTATCTCGAGTCGATTGGATTCTGGGGTCCGAGAACGGTCGCCGCCCACGGCGTGTGGCTGACGCCGGCCGACATCGCGATCCTCGCCCGCCGCCACGTCGGCGTCTCCCACAACCCCGAAAGCAACATGAAGCTGGCCAGCGGGGCCGCGAAAGTGGTGGCGATGCGGGCCGCCGGGATCGCGGTCGGCCTCGGCACCGACGGGGCCGCCAGCAACAACGATCTGGACATGTTCGAGGCGGTCCGCCAGGCGGCCTTCCTCGCCAAGCTCGCGACGATGGATCCGCGTGCCGTTCCGGCGCGCACCGCGCTCGAGATGGCCACGATCGAAGGCGCCCGCGCACTCGGGCTGGACGCGCTGATCGGATCCCTCGAGACCGGCAAGCGAGCGGATCTCATCACGGTGTCGATGACCGCCGCCCGCCAGACGCCGATCTACGATCCCCTGTCGCACCTCGTCTACGTCACGCGCGGCGACGACGTGCGCACCAGCATCGTGAACGGCCGCGTGCTGATGCGCGATCGCAAGGTGCTGACCCTGAACGAGGCGGAGGTGTTGAGCGGCGCGCGGGAGATGGCGACCCGCGTCCGGGCGGCAGTGGGCAAGTAGGGACGCACGATCGGAGAGGGGTGAGCGCACGATGACGGTACTGCTGGATGCGGCGACGATTCAGGCCCGCGTGCGCGAGCTCGCGGCGGAAATCGAGGCGGACTATCCGGCCGGGGAGAACATCCATCTGGTCTGCGTCCTCAAGGGCGGATTCGTGTTCACGGCGGATCTGGTGCGGGCGATGAGCCCGCGCGTCACGATCGATTTCATCGCCGTGGCCAGCTACGGCAAGCGCACCAAGTCGTCCGGCGAGGTCCGCATGCTGAAGGATCTCGATTCCGGGCTCGAAGGGCGCCACACCATCATCGTCGAGGACATTGTCGACACCGGGCTGACGCTGACCTATCTCCAGGACATCCTGCGGGCGCGGTCGCCGAAGACTCTGCGGACGGCCTGCCTGCTGAGCAAGCCGTCGCGGCGCGCCGTCGACGTCACGGTCGAGTACATCGGCTTCACCATCGAGGATCGTTTTGTCGTCGGGTACGGGCTCGACTACGCCGAGAAGTACAGGAATCTGCCCGAGATCGCGGTGCTGGATGAGACGTAGGGGGCCCTTCCGCCTGAAGGCGGACGGCCGAAGACTGACAGTATGCAATTTCGTGGCGTCCGCCTTCAGGCGGAAGAAGATCCGGTTGGATCTGAAGCCGCTGGTCTAGAGAGATCGCCCAGACATGAAACGGTTCGAGATCATCACCGAGGCTGACGCGCGCGTGCTCGATCTGGGCGCGACGGTGGAATTGTCCGCCGGCGGGCAGATCACGCCGCTCGCGAAGGACACACTGGCGGCGCGGCGGGTGACGGCGATCGCGGCGGGCGCCTCGGATCCCGCCCTCCCGGCCGACCTGGCGCCCCCTGCCGACATCCGGCGTGTGGCGATCGGGAACGACCACACCGGCATCGCCATGAAGCGCGCGCTGGTCGCGCATCTGAGGGGACGCGGCGTAGCGGTCCTCGACCTCGGCACCGACACGACCGACCCGGTAGACTATCCGGACGTCGCCGCCGCGGTGGCCAGAAGCGTCGCCCGCGGCGAGTCCGATGCCGGCATCGTCATCGACGGCGCGGGCATCGGGTCGGCAATTGCCGCCAACAAGGTCAGGGGTATCCGCGCCGCGATGTGCCCGAACGAAACCATCGCGCGCTACGCCCGCGAGCACAACGGCGCGAACGTGATCACCCTCGGATCGTCGTTGCTCGACGGACCGGAGACGGCGATTCGCATCCTGGATACGTGGATGGGCACCGCGATGCGCGAAGCCCGCTACATCCGACGGCTCCTCAAGGTCCGCCGTCTCGAGGAGCGTTTTGGCAGGGACTAGCGAATCACCGGTCTCCCGGGCACTGAGCCCCGAGTCCCGAGCATCGATTCTCGGGTCCCGGGTTTCGAGTCCCGAGCTTCGAGCCCCGAGCCCCGAAAGTGTGGCGCTGTGCTGAACCCCCAGGATCTTCAACGGCTGATCGACATCATCACCGAAGAGGTGATGTCGGCCCAGGGCTCGCGGGGCCTCGCACCCTCGCGGTGCGGGTGCCATTCCGTGCCGTCCGACTGTTGTCCTGAGCGGTTGCGCGGCGTGATCGACGCGGGCGCCTCGCGGCTAGGGATGCATGCCACCGGCGGCGCGGCCGGCGTCTCGACGATGATCGACCATACGCTCCTCAGACCCGACGCGGCCAGGGCAGACATCGAGAAGCTCTGCCGCGAAGCGGCGGAGTTCCACTTCGCCACCGTGTGCGTCAATCCTTTCTGGGTCGCCACGGCGGCGTCGTTGCTCCGCGGCAGCGGGGTCGGGGTCTGCTCGGTGGTCGGATTCCCTCTCGGCGCAGCGACGGCGGACGTCAAGAATTACGAGACGCGGCGGGCGATCTTCGACGGCGCCACCGAGATCGACATGGTGATCAATATCGGCGCGCTCAAGTCCGGCGACCTGCGCACCGTCGAGCGCGATATCCAGGCGGTGGTCGAGCCGTGCCAGCAGTGCGGCACGCTCAGCAAGGTGATCATCGAGGCGGCGCTGCTGACAGACGACGAAAAGATCACCGCGTCCACTCTCGCCAAGGCCGCGGGGGCGGACTTCGTCAAGACCTCCACCGGCTTTGCATCCGGCGGCGCCACCGCCGCGGACGTCGCACTGATGCGGCGGGTCGTCGGGGCCGAAATGGGTGTCAAGGCGGCCGGCGGTGTGCACGATCTCGAGGGCCTCAAGGCGATGGTCGCCGCCGGCGCCACCCGCGTTGGCGCGAGCGCGGGCGTCAAGATCGTCCAGGAGTCGAAGGGGCAGAAGCCCGCCGGCGGCGGATCGAGCGGCTACTAGCTTCCCTCTGAAGGCGCCAGTGGATCCGGCCGAACGGCGGTCCGCGGCACCGGAAACGGAATCGCGAAACCGTGCTGCCTGAACGCATTCAGGATCCGGCGGCGCAGCTCGCGGCCGACCGCCCATTGCTTCTGCGGCACGGTCTTGATGCGCGCCTTCATTCGCACGGCCCAGTCCGTGAAGTCGTCCACGCCAAGCACCTCGATCGGCGCCAGCACCCAGGGACCGAAGATCGGATCGGACTGCAGTCCGGCGCCGACTTCGCGTAACACGGCCGCCACGCGGTCGACATCCTCGTAGTAGGAAACCGAGACGTCCACGACGTAGTAGGAAAAGTCCTTGGTCCGGTTCGACAGCGTGTTGATCGCGCCGTTCGGGAAGACGTGCACAGCCCCTTCGACGTCGCGCAGCACGATCGTCCGCAGGTTGATCGTCTCGACCAGTCCCGCCGTCCCGTTGATCGCCGCGACGTCGCCGACCCGCACCTGGTCTTCGAGGATCAGGAAGAATCCGCTGATGATGTCGCGCACCAGCGTCTGCGCGCCGAACCCGAGCGCCAGGCCGGCGATGCCCGCGCCGGTCAGGACCGGTGTGATGTTGAGCCCGAACTCACTCAGGATCATCAGCAGCGCGATGCCGACGACCAGCGCCACGGTGGCGTTCTGGACGACGGCGCCGAGCGTCTTGGCGCGCTTGGCGAGCTCCAGCGCGTCCATCGTGGTGCCGCGGTTCATGTCGTGCTCGAACCGCCTCACCAGGAGCGCCGTCAGCCGGACCAGCGCATAGGCGTTGATGACGATCAGGATGACCTTCAGGCCGGGGCCGAATGCCCAGTCCGCCAAGGTGCGGAGCGGCATGCCGGTGCGCGGATGGAGGCCGGCGAGCTGGAGCGCGGGAAAGAGGAGCGTGCCGACGACGAGCACGAAGGCGGCCGCGCCGAGCAGGCGAAGCGGGCCTCGAACCAGCGGGCTCGACAAGAGGATGTTGTCCTGCAGCACGCGGCGCAGCCCGGCGACCGCGAGCCGCCGGACCACCCGCGCCACCAGCCATGCGGCGGCAATCGTCGGAATGATCGCGAGCAGCGCCGACCGCGCGTCGCCGGATCCGTTGAACAACCTGGTCAGCATGCTGCACGTGCCGGGCATCGCCACGGGCACTCCTCATGGACGACCCGGAGCAGGTGCCCCGCTTCCTGAAACGCGTCCCGGACCGGCGGCAGCGGGCCCCGTCGGAGCTGTCGAGGACGGCGGTATGGGGTCATGATGTCACGTTCTGCGCGAGGCCTTCGGCGCGCAGCTGCGCGAGCGCGTGCAGCGGAATGCGCAGGCTCGCCCGGCAGCCCTGCCGGTCGGACCGATTCTCGAGAACCAGGCTTCCGCCGTGGGCCTCCGCAATTTGACGGCTGAGCACCAGCCCGATTCCGGATCCGCCCGGCTTGGTCGTGAAGAACGGCACGAACAGGTTGCCGGTATTGGCGAGCCCAGGGCCTTCGTCCTCCACCCACAACTCCATCGTCGGCGGCAGCGAGCCGGGGAGGCGTTGCCAGCCCACCGTGAGATCCCCCCCGGTTTCGCGGACGGCATCGACGGCGTTGCGAATCAGATTGATCAGCAGCTGCTCGAGCTGATCGCCGTCACCCTGGATCGTCAGTCGCGGACCGGGTTCGACGCGAATCCGATGCGCCTTTTCGAGCGTGACGACGCGGTCCACGAAGGCGCTGACGTCGAGCGGTGACAACTTCGGCGGCGGCAGCTTGGCCAGCCGCGCGTAGGCGTTCATGAACCGGCTGAGCGCCTCGGAGCGCGACGCGATCACGCCGAGGCCGCGGTGCATGTCGTCGCGCCAATCGGCCGGCGGCGGCTCGCGCTCGAGGATGGTCGCCAGACTGCCGGCGATCGATTTGATCGGCGCGAGTGAGTTGTTCATCTCGTGGCCGATCACGCGAATCAGGCGCTGCCAGGCCTGACGCTCTTCCTCGCGGAGCGGCTGACTGAGGTCGGAGAGGACGAGGAGCTCGTGCGGGCGTCCACCCTGACGGAACTGGCTGCGTCGGATTTCCCAGCGGCCGACGCCGCCCGGGAAGGCCGTGTTGATCACTCGCGGCGATTCGCCGACCAGGCAATCGGCCAGCCCGAGCTCCTCGGCCCTGCGGGCGAGCAGCCGTTCCGCGGGCTGGCTGAGGAGGCGCGCCCCGGCGCGATTGACGAATGTGAGGCCGTGCTCCTCGTCGAACGTGAACACCGCGACGTCGATTTCGGCCATGACCTTGCGCAGCAGCGTGGTCGCCTCCAGCGCGTCGAGGCGCTGGTGCCGCAGCGTCTCGACGAGGGCGTTGACCTCGATCATCACCTCGCCAAGGGGATCACCGCCGTGCGCGCCCCGCGCGCGGATCGAGAAGTCCCCCTCGCCGAGCGCCGCGAGCAGGTTCGAGAGCGTCTGGAGCGGGAGGATGACGCGCTCACGCAGCGCGAGCGCGAAACCGAGGCAGAACGTGACGATCAGGACGGTCAGCGTCCATTGGACTTTCGGGGTGTAGTCGCCGGTCCAGAGGAAGATCAAGGAGATCGCACCGCCCGGCAGCGCCGAGGCGAACGCCATCAGCAGAATGCGCCGGTCGTGGCTCAGTCTGGGCTCACGCGGACGAGTGGATCTCATCGAGACGACGGGCACAGGGCAGCAGGCACAGGATCGCCAGCTATTCTAGCTGCTTGTTCTTCCGTCTGAAGGCGGAAGCCAGGGACGAAGGCTGACGTTACAGACCGTAGCGCTGGAGGCGCCGGTAGAGCGCGCTGCGGCTCAAGCCCAGGGCTTTTGCCGCCTGGCTGACGTTGCCGTCGAAGCGGGTCATGGCTTTTTTGATGAGGAAGGACTCGACCTCTTCGAGGCTCATGTCTTCGAGACGGCCCCCACCCTGGCCGCCCGGGCGCAGCCCGAGGTCGGCCGGCTTGACCAGGGGGCCGGGCGCCATCAGCACCGCGCGCTCGATCGCATGATCGAGTTCGCGCACGTTGCCCGGCCATGGATGCTCCAGGAGAACCTGCATCGCGCCGGTTTCGAACCCGGTCAGCCGCTTGCGATAGCGCTGCGCATGCTGCCGGAGGAAATGCTGTGCGAGCAGCGGGAGATCCTCGCGTCGATCGCGAAGCGAGGGTAGCCGGATTTCAATGGTGTTCAGGCGGAACAGCAGGTCCTGGCGGAAGCGCCCGTTGGCGACCTCCTCCGTGAGGTTGGCGTTGGTCGCCGAGATGATCCGGGTATCGACGCGGCGCGTGCGTGACGAGCCGAGGCGCTCGAACTCTCCGGTCTCGATGACCCGGAGCAGCTTGTTCTGCTGACTCATCGGCACGTTGGCGATCTCGTCGAGGAACAGCGTCCCCTGATCGGCGAGCTCGAAGCGGCCGACGCGGTCGGTCTTCGCATCAGTGAAGGCGCCGCGCACGTGCCCGAACAGCTCGCTTTCGAACACGCCTTCCGAGACGCCGCCCGAGTTGACGACGGTCATCGGCCGCGAGGCGCGGCTCGAGACCGCGTGCAGGGCGCGCGCCACGACCCCCTTGCCGGTGCCGTTCTCGCCGAGGATCATCACGTTCGCGTCCGACGGACCGACCCGCGAGATGACCTGCAGCACGTTCTGCATCGCCGAGGACTCCGCCATCAGCTTCGGCATGCCCTCGCCGCGCAGCAGCGAGTTCTCGGCCTCGAGCCGCTGCCCCTTGCGCAGCGCCTGGCTCAGTTCGATCTGGGTGCGGATGATCGACATCAGCCGCGCGTTGTCCCACGGCTTCTGCACGAAGTCGCGGGCGCCGCGGCGCATCGCCTCGACAGCGACGTCGACGCTGCCCCAGGCGGTCATCACCACCACCGGGATGGTCGGGTCGATCCCCTGGATCCGGGAGAGCAGGTTCAGGCCTTCCTCTCCCGAGGTGGTGTCGCGGGTGTAGTTCAGATCGATCAACGCGACGTCGAACTCGCGGGCTTCGAGCGCCGCGAGGACGCCGCCGGGTGACGACGCGGTCTCGAGTTGAAAGCCCTCGGCCTTGAGCAGCAGCCGCAGCGCCTCGAGCACGTCCGGTTGATCGTCGGCGATCAGCACGCGCGGCTCGCTCGGCCGGACCGGGTGGCGGACCTGCTCTGCGGCGTCGCCGCGCTGGTTGCGAAGGTGATCGGTGATCAGCATTCAGCTCGTGTGCAGGTTGGGTCAGTGGGCGACGTCGAAGCCGCTCTCTTCGAGCTCCTTCTCGCCGCGGTGCTTGCTCCCGTCCTCCTCGACGACCCGGCCGTCGAACAGGTGAATCGAGCGATCGGCATGACGCGCGTAGCGCGGGTCGTGGGTGACCATGCAGATCGTCGCCCCTTCGCGATGCAGCTCGCGCAGCAGCTCCATCACCGCCTCGCCGTTCTTCGAGTCGAGGTTTCCGGTCGGCTCGTCGGCGAGCAGGATCGAGGGCGCGCCGGCCACCGCGCGTGCGACGGCGACGCGCTGCTGCTGACCGCCTGACAGCTGGCTCGGGAGGTGCTTGGCGCGATGCGCCATCCCGACCTTTTCGAGCGCCGCCATGACGCGTTCCTTGCGCTCGGCCGACTTCATGCCGCGATAGGTCAGCGGCAGCTCGACGTTCTCGTAGACGTTGAGGTCGCCAATCAGGTTGAAGCTCTGGAAGATGAAGCCGATCTCGCGGTTGCGCACCCGGGCGCGCTCGGAGAGCGGCAGGTCGGCGACCGACTTCCCGTTGAGGACGTACTTGCCCTCGGTCGGGGAGTCGAGGAGGCCGAGGATCGATAGCAGCGTGGACTTGCCGCAGCCGGACGGCCCTGCGATGGCGATGTACTCGCCGCTCTTGATCTCCAGGTGGATCCCCGCGAGCGCGTGCGTCTCGACTTCGTCGGTGAAGAACACCTTGGTGACACCATCGAGATGGATCAATGTCTGGGCGGACGTGGTCATCGTGACTCCTTTGTCTGACGTATCAGTCGCTAACCGGCTATGCGTATGCGATCGAACTGGTCCTGGGCGGACATGTCCGAGAGAATCACCTGGTCGCCCGGCTGCAGCCCCTCGATGATTTCGATCTGGTTGACGGAACTGCGTCCCAGCTTGACGTTGGTGCGGATCGCCTCGCCGTCGGCATTCAGCTTGAACAGGCCGACCGTGCTGTTCTCCTGACCGAAAGCCGGGCGGCCGACATAGATCACGTTGTCCAGCCGCTCGAGTTGAATGGTCCCGTCCACGCTCAGGTCGGGCCGGGCGCCGGACGGCAGCGGCCCCTCGAGGATGATGTCCACGCCCACGGTGCCGCCCGACGACGCCGGATCCATCCGCGAGACATGCCCCTTCACGATCCCGTTGCGGGTATCCACTTCGGCGGTCTGCCCGACGCGGATGTCCTTGGTCTGTGTTTCCGCGATGCGCAACTCGGCCTTGAGGTTGGTCGGGTCCGCGACGCGCGCGAGGTTCGTTCCCGGTCCGACCTGTGCGCCGCGTTCCACCGGCACGAGCTGCAGCACGCCGGTCATCCCGGCCTTCACCTTCAGGTCGTCGAGCTGCCGGACCCGGAGCTCGTAGGCCGCACGGCGCTGAGCGACTTCCGCTTCCTGCGGCGCCAGCTGCGACGTGATCCCGGCGGTCTGCATCTCGAGACGCTTCGTGCCGATCGCGAGGCGGTTGTTCAACTCGTCGGCCGTCGATCGCGCCTGCTTCAATTGAATCTCGGAGACCAGGCCGTCCTTATAGAGCTTCTCCTGCGCATCCAGGTTCAGCGCCGCATTTTTGTAGCTCGCCTCGATGCCCGCGACGTCCCCCTGCTGGTTGAGCAGCGCGCTCTCGAGCTCCTGCTTGCGGTTGACGAAGTTCGCCTGCGCCGATTGAAACGCCAGCTGCGCCTCTTTGACCGATTGCTGCAGTTCGGGATTGGACAGTTCGAGGATGACGGTATCCGGCTTCACGCTGGCGCCGGGGCGCAGCAGGATCGTCTCGACCCGTCCCTGCGTGGTCGCCGGTATCCAGCGGATTTCTTCCGGGACCAGCGTCCCTGAGCCGCGGACCTGCCGAAGCATCGAGCCGCGCTTCGCGGTGTCGATCCACACCGTGGCGCGGTCGACCGACGGGGCCGCCGGTTTCAGGCGCGAGACACCCACCGTAATAAGGACCACGACGGCCAGCAGGCCGGCGCCATACATGATCCGGCGGATCTTCTTTTTTCGGATGACATCCGACGAGCGTGCAATATCGACCATTGATTGCCTCTGTCCTGATTGCCGGGAGAGAACAGCCCCGGTGTTCAGTCCAGTAGTCCAAACCCAGTGCCAGTGCCGGAACAACCGGCTAAATACCTGCGAAAAAGTATGTTACAGCGTGATCCCGACGAGGCCAGTAGTAACCTCCTGACCGGCTGCGGAACGCGACAGTCCCAAAATCGGTCACTTGGTTTCACGTCGGCATCGTGGGCATCGGCGACGAGCTCAGGGCAACCGCACCAACCATCCCTGGTCGATGTGTCCGATACCGAGCAGTTGGACGAAAGACGACGGCCTTGGGTTTAGAACAATTTGGGAAATATTGTTTTGGTTTGACAAACAAATATACATCGGCCACTATCCGCTGGATGACCCCCGTCGATGAGGCCGCGCGGCAGGTGATGGCGCTCTATCCGCTGATCTACTTTGCCTGTCACTCCCGCCACGTCGTCGATCCACACTCCCGGAAGCTGCTGAGCCGCCATCAGGCCAGCATTCTCGACCACCTCGACGACGTCGAGCCCACGACGCTGACCAAACTGGCGGGGCATATGGGCGTGACAGCCGCGACCATGTCGCTGGGCGTGGATCGGCTCGAAGAGAGGGGCTACGTGGTGAGGCTGCGCGACGACGCGGATCGACGCCGGGTCCACCTCCGCCTGACAGCCGCCGGTGTCCGCGTGCGCGCGGCGAGCTCGGTGCTCGATCCCGCGCGTGTGGCCGCGCTCGTCGCGCGGCTGAGCGATGAGGACCGTGAGGCCGCGATACGAGGTCTGGCACTCCTGGCCGATGCGGGGGGCGCGGCGTCAGCCGCCGGGGTCCGGGGCTCGGGATCCGGGATCCGATTGGACCCCGGACCCCGGATCCCGGATCCCGGTGACGCAAGGAGCTGATATGAAGTGGTTGCTGATTGCCGGAATCATCCTCATGGTGTTGGCCGCACTGGCGGTGCTCGTGGGCATGCGGCTGCCGCGCGACCACAGGGCCTCGAAGCAGCAGATGCTCGCGGCCTCTCCCGATGTCGTCTGGAGCGTGATCACGGAGGTGGACGCATATCCGTCATGGCGAAGTGATGTGAAGACGGTCCAGCGTCTCCCGGATCGAAACGGGTGCCCGGTGTGGATCGAAGCCGGACGATCGGGAACGATCACCTTCACGGCGGAGCGCATGGCAGCGCCGCGTCTGCTCGTGACGCGGATCGCGGATCCGGGCCTGCCGTTTGGCGGCACCTGGACCTACGAGATCGAGCCAGCGGCCGCCGGCAGCCGCGTGACGATTACGGAGAACGGCGAAATCCATAATCCGATGTTGAGGTTTATGGCGCGGTTCGTGTTCGGCTACGACGGCACGATCGGCACGTACATGGCGTCGCTCGAGACGAAGCTTCGGTCCAGGCCACCGCGCGCGGCACGTTGCGTCCGGCCGTCTCTGTCTCCGCGGTCCGCTCACGCCGGTCACCCTCACGCGCAAAGACTCGTTGAGCTAAACTCTGCAACTTGTCCTGCTGATTCGGCCGAAGCGGGAACGAGTGAGGTCATGGATGAGTGAGATGAACGAGCGGCTGCTCAGCGAATTGGTGACGGCGGTCAAGCAGATTCTCCGAAAGGAGCAAGCCGACGCCCTCCGCGACATCTACCTCATCGGCGATATCGACAAAGACACCGCTCGAGTCGTGATCGAACGCCTGCGCGAGCTCGCCAACGAGAACACCGACCCGATCACCATCTACCTCAACAGCGCCGGGGGCAACGTCACCGATGGGCTCGCCATCCACGACACCGTGCAGTTCCTGGTCTCGCAAGGGCTGGAAATCACCGTCGTCGTGCAGGGGATGGCCTACTCGATGGGGTCGGTTGTGCTCCAGGCCGCCAGTCCCGGGTGTCGCCTCGCCTTTCCACATTCGTGGGTCATGATCCATGAACCTGCCAAGTGGGCCGGCTGGCAATCCACGACGGCGGCCGCTCAGCACCTCGACCGGCTGAAGCAGATGCAGAACCAGATTTACCGCATTCTGGCGAGCCGCGCCGGCAAGCCGCTCCGGCAAATCATCCGCGACACCAAGCGCACCGATTTCTATCTGGACGCCGAAAAGGCACGAGAATACGGGCTAATCGACCGCGTCCTCGGACCCGCGGTGATCGTGGCTCCAGACCAGATGAACGGCGGCGGACCGCTCTCGACCGATCCCCTCGACTCTCCGGAATCCTCCCAGATTGCGGCGCACGTCGTCAGCACACGCCTCACCGACGACTGACCGCAGCGTGGCACGCCCGTTGCGAGAATCAAGCTGGGCGAGTGCAATGTTGTTCAAGCGACGGATGACCGCGATCGCCGATGCATACCCGTTCAGTACGCTGTCCGCGCCGCTGCGCTTTGCGATAGCCGTTGTCGCGGTGCTGGTTGTGTTTGCGGTGGATCGCGCCTCGGGACAGGCGATCGACGACGGTGCCAAATTCCTGCTGCTCGGAACCGCGGTGATGGCAACGGCGTGGTTTGCCGGCACCGGTCCGGCGCTGGCCGCAACCATTCTCGGCGCCGTACTCGGAGCTGTCGAGGTGGGAAGCGACCTCGGCCTCGGTCTCGCGGTTCCGATGCACCTCGCGCTGTTTGTCGTGCAGGGCCTCCTGCTGACGGCTCTGGTCGCGGAACTGCGGGCGGCGCGGCGAACGTCCGAGGAGCAGGCCAGCGTGGCGCAGGCCGCGCGACGGGACAGTGACGCCGCCAATCGAATGAAGGACGAGTTCCTGGGGACGGTCTCGCATGAGCTCCGCACGCCGTTGAATGCGGTGCTCGGCTGGGTGCATTTGCTCCGTACCGGGCGGCTCGATGATGCGACGTCCGAGCGCGGCCTCGCGTCGATCGAGCGCAACGTCCGGCTACAGGCGCAGCTGACCGGCGATCTGCTCGACGTCTCGAAGGCGCTCACCGGGCAGCTGCAGGTCGAGAGCCGGCCGACGGCGCTGGTAGAACCCGCGCAGCAGGCGCTCGCCGCGGTCGAGTCTGCCGCGCGCGCGAAGGGCGTGGTGGTCGATGTCTCCCTGCCCGATGCTCTGATCGTGGTCCTCGGCGACGAGAGCCGCCTGCGTCAGATCGCGTGGCACATGCTCGCCAACGCGATCAAGTTCACCCCCCGCGGCGGGACCGTCTCGCTGTCGGTGGACGTGGCGGGGTCCGAGGCGCGGCTGGTGGTGCGCGATAGTGGGCCCGGGATCGATCCGGAGTTCCTGCCGCGGATCTTCGATCGGTTCACGCAGGCGGATCCGTCACCGACGCGGGCGGCCGGGGGACTGGGCGTCGGGCTCGCCCTGGTGCGCGAGCTGGTCCAACTGCACGGCGGGGAGATCGAGGCGCGCAATGGGTCCGAGGGCGTCGGCGCCGTCTTCACCGCCCGGTTTCCGTTGCAGTCCGCGGAACTGGTCGAACCAATGCGCCCGCCGCCACGGTTGGCCGCGTTCGGGCCCGTCTCTCCGCCGCTCGGCGGCATTCGCGTACTGGTGCTCGACCAGGACCACGAGGGGCGCGAGCTGTTGCGCGCCGTCCTGCTCGAGCGGGGTGCCTCCGTCCACATCACCGCGACGGTTGCGGAGGCGCTCGAATCGCTCGAGACCTGGGCGCCGGATATTCTCGTCACCGACGGCCGCTCCCCCGATCACAGTTCGTACGAGGTCATCGGCCGGGTCCATTCACTCGACGCCGACCGTGGCGGTCGCATTCCGGCCCTGGCGCTGACCTCCAGCGGTCGCCTCGACCAACGGCTCGGCGGCCAGCTCGCCGAAGTGTCCCGCGAGGTGTCGAAACCCGTGGAACCGGCCCTCCTCGCGGCCGAAATTGCCCTGCTGGCCGGCCACCAACGCCGCCGGGCGAACCGCTGACGCCCGGTTCATGCCGTCCCCCCCGATCAGGCGTCGCCTCTCCGCTGGTGTCGACGTGCACCCGGACGGTGCGGCTGCGGTGCGCGTCTGGGCTCCGGCGTG
>JBDTSX010000039.1:0-14786 GCA_039930925.1 Acidobacteriota bacterium
TGGACCATCCGCCGCAACAACGCGGTGGTGCTGAAGGAAGGGGCGCTCGATCTCTCCCGCGGCAAGGCCACCATCGAGGTGGTCGCCGACCAGCCCGAAATGATCTACGTCGCGGTGGAAGCGTCCGCAGATCTGAACCCGCCGGCCGCAACGTCCCCGGCTGACGCGCCCAAGTTCGTCGGCGGCAATACCGGTCGCAACACCGGGTTCTACGCGGTCGGCGCGGCAGTCGCGCCGGCGAAGATCGACCTGTCGGCGCCTCGTCCCGCCGACTTCGATGCGTTCTGGGAGGGCAAGCTCGCGGCGCAGTCCCGCGTCCCCATCAACCCCGTCCTGACGCCGATCGACACGGACCAGCCTGGGGTCGAGATGAGCATCTTCCGGCTCGACGCCCTGGGCTCACAGGTGCACGGCTACGTCGCCAAGCCCGCCGGTGAAGGCCGGTTTCCGGCGCTCATCCAGCTGCAGTATGCCGGCGTCTACGCGCTCAATGCGGGGGCCGTGGCCCGGCGCGCCGCGGAAGGCTGGCTGATGATCAACGTGGACGCGCACGACAAGCTGCCGTCCGATGCATCGGGGGGCGTCCCGCGGACCTATCAGAGCGTGGGGAATACCGACCGCGAGACGTCGTACTTTCTCGGCATGTATCTGCGCGACTCGCGGGCGCTCGACTATCTGCTCACGCGCCCGGATTGGGACGGAAGGACGATTGTGCTGACCGGCGGCAGCATGGGTGGCCAACAGAGTCTCGCGCTGGCCGGGCTCCGGCCCGAGAAGATTAGCGCGGTGCTGGTCTGCGTGCCGGCTGGCGCCGACACCAACGGCGGCCTGCACGGCCGCAAGCCGGGTTATCCGAACTGGCCCTCGGACAACCCGGAAGTGATGAAGACCGCGCTCTATTTCGACACCGTCAACTTTGCCTCGCGCATCAAGGCGCCGGTGATGGCCGGCATGGGATTCATCGACACGATCTCACCACCGGCCGGCGTCTGGACCGCGCTCAACCAGATCCCCGGCACGGTGGAACCGCTGCCGCTGATCGACTCCGAACACGACAACCTGACGCCGGACAAGGCGCGGCCGTGCCCCGCCCGCACCAGCGAAAAGCTCGATCTGCTGGTGCACGGCGGCGGATTCACGCGATCGCCTCAGTAAGGCCACCCTGCGGCTTGCCGGCTGCTGCCCGGAACCTAGTGCGAGGCCCGCAAAGCAGCACGCTGCCCGCGTCGAACAGACCACTGACACCTTCACCACAGCCCGGCCAGGAAGCCGCCGCAGCCCAGCACACCCGCCGCCAGGACGGCTAAGCCAAGACGCCGTTTGGCCTTCAGCCGGTACCACATGTAATAGCTGCCCAGCACCATGACGATCAGGGCGGCGGCAAGTGCATCCATCGAGAACACCCACAGCGTCGTCAGGATCCAGTCCCGCTGGGT
This sequence comes from Acidobacteriota bacterium, assembly GCA_039930925.1. Taxonomy (GTDB): domain Bacteria; phylum Acidobacteriota; class Vicinamibacteria; order Vicinamibacterales; family 2-12-FULL-66-21; genus JALZOC01. The sequence goes on from JBDTSX010000039.1 coordinate 1,437, forward strand.
CGATGGCGAGTTGAAACGAGAGCCGCTGAAGGTGTGAAAGATGCGAAAGCTCGCCAGCCCGCTGTTGTCGAAGTGCTGGACCGACGCGCGGTTTTGTGCAAGGTCGACACGGACCTGCGAGGCATCGCTCGGACGAGCGACGTTGAAATCCAGACGGCCGGGCTGTTGCCCTCCGGCTGGCCAGTCGATCTCTCCAACGAGACGCAGCTGGCGCATCACCGCTCGTGCCCGTGCCATTTCCGAATCGCCATCGGGCGGCTGGATGTTCTGCTCATAGCGCGTTTCGCGACGCTGGTTCGCCGCCTGCGCGATGGCCCATTTGCCGTGATTCAACAACAGGCCGGTCGAGGAAAACAGCCACAGGAAAAACAGAAAGAACAGGCCCAAGTAAAAGTGCAGCCGACGATTCCAGAGTTCGACGGTCGCTTTAGCGGACAACGGCATAAATGATTCCAAAGAAGGACGCGGCGCCGGCTGCGAGCAGCCACAGGCCAACGGTTCGTTCCGCTCTGATCGCATACCAGAGATACAGGCCGCTAACCGAGATGAAGAGCGTCAAATAGATCGTGGTATCGGCGAGCCAGCCCCAGGCCCGCGTCCAGAACCAGTTTCCGCGGATGCCGATGTTGTGGGGCCCAGGCGATTTGTGCAGATACGCGAGTGCTTCCCACCAGCCGGTTGTACGCGACGAGACGACTGCCGACCTCGACACGAGATCGACATCGACGGTGGCCTCGAATCCCGGCTTCACCACGGGGAACACCACGTGCCGGTCCTTTCGCAACACCCGAAGAAAGGCGATCTCCCCGGTCAGGCCTACTTGCGGCAGGATCCCCCGCGCGCGATCGACTGCCTCCCGTCCCTGGAGCTGCTCGATGCCTTCGGCAATCCGCAGATCGCGGAATGTCTCTGGCGCGCTCGACGCCGCAGTCGTGACCTTGCCGTGATTCAGAAAGAACACGCTGGCGGCGAAGACCAGGACGAACGGGCTGACAAACAATCCGAAATACAAATGCAGGTCGCGAACCCACCTATAGAAGTCTCTGTTCATTGGTTAGCTCTTCAGCGCCTCGACCATATGGGTGGCGGCGACCATTGAAACTCGCCCGACGGGTTGAATGCCGCCACCGCCGGCCGCTCGTTGCCGGGCTCCGCGTGGTTCGAGCTGCTCGCGTGCAGCAGAGCGGCGGTCTCGGGCTGCAGCAGTTCGAATCGGCCAAAGCCCGTCATAGCGCCTCTCCGTCGGGTGATTTCGGCCAGCAACGCGTGGCGCGTGCCGAGGTCCGTCCGGTTGACGCCGTATGCGACCGTGGCCGCGGTCATGTCGGCGCCGCTCTGTTTCGTCCAGCTCGCGGACGCCGTCGTCCGCTGAATGTTGCCCGGCTCCAGTTCCTCGGGGCTTTTCAAGCGGCCGGTGGACACCTGGAGCTCCCACGGTGGCGACGGTTTGTACCAAAGGCGTCCGGATACCGAGTCGAGCTTCCCCCACTCGATGTCCCAGCGGTGTTGGTCGGGCTCCCGGCGTTGAAGAGAGAGCCTTCCAGCACGATCGGCCCGTGGGCGATCGCCGCGGTCACGGCGCCGAACGCGATGTGCGTGGAATCGACGGTGTGGTGACCGAGCGGCGCCAGCGGCATCTCCGCTGCGGACGCTCGGTGCATGAATGCCACCGGACCCAGGGCTGGTTCGGCGACGGGCCCGCCGGCGAGCGTGAATCCCGTTCGCCCGGTGACAGCGACGCGCCACACCGCCGCAACCTGCATGAAGAAGTCGTGCGGATGCTGACGATCGATGAGAGGCTCGCCATCGATCGCTTCGCCGGTTTGAAAAAGTTCGCGGTAGCCGCGTTCCCCAACCGTCGCGGGATCGAGGCTGAGCATCGACGTCAGGGTGAACTGGGAACGCCCCGCCTTTTTGGTGGCCATGCCCATCCACCAGTTGGGGACGCGGACCTGGTCCCCTCCTCGACTGCCTCCCTGGTGATTGGCGAGTCCCCACACGACACCGTCCTGCATGAACATCCATGCGTTGGCTTCCGCAGCCATCGCCATCGACATGGTGTTTCGTGCGGCGCGGGCTCCTGACCCGCTGCCGGCACGGACCCGGACGTGGCGACGACGAAGACCCAACACAGTACGCGACAAACCCGAATATAAGGCACGGCTCCCCCTCTGCCCGGACAAATTGACACGGCTCCGGCTCACTCATGCCGGGTAGACGCAAACGGAGGTGGAACTTACAAGCGGGGAGGCCGGGTTGCCCCGGTGAGGGCATGGGGACGACTGTGCTGCGACTTATCGATGAGGGTCGCGGAGGTGAGGGGCGCCGTCTAAGGGAGAGGAGTCGTTCTCTATCGCCAGCGCCACGACTGTGCGCGGGGCGCGAATTTCGAGAACCGTCGCCTGTTCGCTCGTCAGGACGGCATGGTCCTCGTGGCAACGAGTGGGCAGCGGACTGAGCTGAACCGACACGTGATCGCCACTGTCCGCCTCATGGCACGGACCAGCCTGATGGGTTGCAGGCAAGTGTGCCGGGCGATCGCAGTCGAACAAGCAGGCGGCTGCCCCCAGATGGGTTGCCGAAACGCTCAGCAAGAGGACGGCTGCCGTGCATGCCATGACCCGCGACATGCACGTGATCATAGCACCTGATCGTTAGGCAATCGGCTCCGGCATCAGCGCCCGTGCTTCCCTGATGGCCGCCCGATCGATGGGCACCACGATCGAGCCCATAGCGAGCAGAGGCCGCGAGCACCGACGCGACCTCGAGCGGAAGCCGCACCCGATCTGCAGGCCTCGTCCTCCGCAGGCTGAATCCTTGCTAGACTCTGGCGATCTGGATCGTGACGAATCGATTCGGCCGATCGTATCGACGGCAAATCAAGGAGACAACATGAGGAACATCGTCGTGATGGCCGCCGCGGCACTGCTATGGGCCGCAGGCGGCAGCGTCGTTCCGGTGACAGCCCAGGACGGTCAGCTGCGGATTATCGCGTTCGGGGCGCATCCCGACGATAACGAGCTCCAGTTAGGGGGGACTGCCGCGAAGTGGGCGGCGCTCGGGCACAAGGTCAAGTTCGTCTCCGTCACCAACGGCGACATCGGGCACTGGCGCGAGGCCGGGGGCCCGCTGGCGCGCCGGCGTACGGCGGAGGCACAGGAGACCGCACGAATTCTCGGCATCACCACGCAGGTGCTGGACATTCACGACGGCGAGATCGAACCGACGCTCGAGAACCGGAGGACGATCACCAGGCTGATCCGCGATTGGAAGGCCGACATCGTGCTCGGTCCCCGACCGAACGACTATCATCCGGACCACCGCGCCGCGGGCCAGCTGGTTCAGGATGCGTCGTATATGGTGACGGTCCCGTTCTTCTGCCCGGACACGCCGCACCTGCAGCGCAACCCTGTCTTCCTCTCGTACGAGGACCGCTTCACCAGGCCGATTCCTTTCCGCGCCGACATCGTGGTGGCGATCGACGACGTGGTGGAGAAAAAGCTTGCGGCCATGGAGGCGCTGCCGTCGCAGTTCTACGAGGGCGGGGCAAACGGCGGTCCCGAGCTCGTGCCAAGCGACGACGCCGGCAAGACCCGGCGGAAAAACACGGTTCGTGAATCGTTCACCAACCGCTTCGCGTCGCCGGCGGCCAGATATCGAACGAAGCTGGCCGAACTCTACGGGCCCGACCGCGCCGCTGCCGTCCATTACGCCGAGGCGTTCGAGATCTCGGAGTACGGGAGCCGGCCGAACGCGGCAGAAATCCGGCGGCTATTTCCATTCTTCACGGCACGGTGACGGGTCGATCCCGGTCAGACGGCGACGAGATGGGCCCGTAGCGCGCGCGCCCGGCAGGTCGCGAGCTGTACGGAATGGGTTGATCGGATTCGCGTTTGTGGTCATCACACCATTGCGCTGTCCGTGCCAGCCTCATCGTGCCTGCTCCGGGCCGCGGTTCGGAAGGATCAGTTCCAGCAGTGCTGAGCTGATCGACTTGCCATGCGGATCCAGCGCCAGCGTGCGGGTCACGCTGTCGCCGGGCGGGCGCGACATGACGAAATTCATCGCCCCCAACGCGGCGAGCTCATACCGCAGCACGTCGCCATCAATCAGGCTGCCCAGGTGTGCCTTCACCCGTTCGGGGGTCACGACCGCCGCCAGGAACTCGTAGTCTCGCGCGTCATAGGCAATCACCGAGCAGTTCACGAGCGCACCTTTGTCGCCGGAGCGGGCGTGCGCCACGTCACCGAGTGTCATCTCAGGCCTCCCGACAGTCCACCGCGGCCCTGATCTGGTCGCGTGGAAGGAGCATCGACGCGACCGCCAACACTTCCCGGACGCTTCGCGTGGCGCCGCCGCCGCCGGCGGGACCGTTGGTGTAGAGCGCCTCGACTTCATTGCCGACCCACACCGCGTCAGACGCGGTACTCGCGCGTCCCGCGATCCGGACCCGTACTTCGTATGGATCGGAGTGCCCGGCACCAACCGCGCCGTGCAGGGCATTGATGCCAATCAGATCGCAGCGGAGTTCATCGATGCGGCGCCCACTGGCCGAGAGCCGCTCCGTCACAATCTCGAGCGCGAGCTCCCCGCGCTGCCGCGCGCCCGCCCCGGCATAGGAAATCTGGCCTTCGCCGATGAACCCGTCACGATAGCCGAGCGTGACCTTCAGCGTCGCCGGTTTCTGGCGGCCGCGACCGCCCTGCACGTGAACCCGGTCCGTGCCCACATCAGTGAAGCGGACGCCACTGAAATCGGCCACGACGTCGGGTGTGTAGTAGGCGGCGGGGTCGTGGATCTCGTAGAGCAACTGCTCCGTGCAGGTCGCCACGGTGACCCGGCCCCCTGAACCGGACACCTTGGTGATCACGGCGGTGCCATCCGCACTGACCTCGGCAATCGGAAACCCGAGGCGGGCCAGACCTTCGACCTCCTTCCTCCCGGGATCGGCGAAATATCCACCAGTGACCTGGCCGGCGCATTCGAGCAGATGCCCGACGACCGTACCGGCGCCGAGCCTGTTCCAGTCGTTCAACGCCCAACCGAATTCGTGGACTTGCGGAGCCAGGAACAGGGACGGATCCGCCACTCGTCCGGTGATGATGATGTCGGCGCCCTGCGCCAGCGCATCGAGCAGGGGCTCGATGCCGAGGTAGGCATTCGCGGACAACAGACGCTCGACAATCGTGTGTGCCGGTTCACCCGTATCCAGGACGGCAGAACTATTCCCTCGCGCATGATCCAGCACATCGTCACCGGTGACGGCGGCGACACGGAGACCGTGGCAGCCCAGCTCCCTGGCCAGGGCACGGACCGCATCGGCCGCGCCGGTTGGATTGGCCGCGCCCATGTTGGTGATGATGCGCACGCGGTTCGCGTGACAGACCGGCAGCACGGCGCGCATCCGGTCGAGCAGCAATGGATCGAATCCCGCACGCGCGTCCTTGGCGCGAACCTGCTGGGCCAAGGCAATGGTGCGTTCGGCCAGGCATTCGAACACCAGATAGTCGATCTTCCCGTGGGCGGCCAACTCGACCGCCGGTTCGATTCGATCGCCCGAATACCCGGCCCCTGCCCCCAGGCGCAGCGTACGACCGCTCATGGCCGGCACATCCCGACATAACACAGGCGTGGCTCTGGAGCGCAGCCGATTCGAACCGTCCTCATAATGGAAATACCCCGAACAGAACCGCCGCGGCGGTCATGACGATGGAGGCCAGGAACAACCATGGTGCCGTAAATCGCTGGTGCTCCCCTAACTCGATGCCGGTGAGTCCGACCAGGAGGAATGTCGCGGGCGTGAGTGGGCTCACGGGAAATCCGGTCGTCATCTGGCCCAGCAGGGCGGCCTGACCGATTTGCACGGGCGGCACACCGAGAGCCCTCCCGACCTCGGCGATCACCGGCAGCGCGCCCAGGTAGAACGAGTCTGGGTCGAACAACAGGCTGAGGGGCATCGCGATCAGTCCCAGCACAACGGGCAGGTGTGACGCCATCGCCGTCGGTACCGCACTGACGGCGGACGTGGCCATGGCTCCAAGCATGCCGGAGCCCTTCATGATCCCCGTGAACGCACCCGCCGCCATGAGAATAGCGGCCATCGTCAACGCGGCGGTGGCGTGCGCATCGATGCGCGCACGCTGCGCATCGGAACCGGGATAGTTGATCAGCAACGCGAGGACCGTGCCGATCATGAACGCCACCGCGGGATCGATGAGGCCCGCGACCATGACGGCCATCAGGGCGAGCGTGAGCCCCAGGTTGATCCAGAAGCGTCCCGGACGCCGCAGCGCCTGGTCGGCGGCGGCGAGCACCCGGATCTGCGGCGCCATGCCAGCGTCGGCCTGCCGCGACCATCCAAGACGGCGCTCTTCACGACGGCCAAGCAGCCAGGCGACCGCAAAGACGAATGCCAGGCCGACGAGCTGAACCGGTACGAGCGGACGAAACAACTCGCTGATCGGGAGGTGCAGCCCCGCCGACGCGCGCAGGACCGGCCCTGTCCACGGGAGGAAGTTGACACCCGCGGCCAGGGAAACCACGCAAGCCAGCACGCGTCGCTCGATCCCCAGCCGTTCGTAGAGCGGCAGCATCGCCGGCACCGTGACGAGGAAGGTCACGGCACCCGATCCGTCGAGATGGACCAGCAGCGCGAGCAGTGCCGATCCGATCACGATTCGTACTGGGCGGGTGCCGACGGCACGCAGGATCCGATCGACGATCGGATCGAGCATCCCCGCGTCGGTCATCACCCCGAAGAAGATGATCGCGAAGACGAACATCGTGGCGACGGGCGCGATCTGCTGAAGACCGGTCAGGACGAATTGCGCCGTCTGCGCTCCAAAGCCGCCGAGGAGCGCCGCTGTCGTCGGCACCGCGATCAGCGCCACCAGCGGCGAGGCCAGCCGGCTCAGGATGAGGATCGTCAGCAGGACGACGGTGCCAAGGCCGAGAACCGCGAGCATGGGTCAGCGACCGTGCTCGATCAGCCTCTGGCCTTCGGCTGAAACAGCTTCTGCGCCATGTCAGTCAGGTTCTGGCGCCAGAGCGGCCATACGTGGCCCATGTCGGGGACTTCCTGCTCGGTGAAATTCACCCCCTTCGTCGTGAGCCACGCCTTGAACTGCCGGTTCACGCCGACGAGACCGTCCGCCGTCCCGCACACGATCCACAACATCCTGATCCGCGGATTGACCTTCGCGTCGAGGGTGGGGAAATTCTTGATGAAGGTCGCCTCGTCGAGAGGCGGTCCACCGCCGCGTCCACCGCGTCCGGGCGCGGCACCGTCCGGAGCCGCGCCCGCGGCAGCCGGAGGTGGCGGCGCTGCCGGAGCCGGCGGCGTGGCGTTCGCTCGGGGCCACATCACGTACGCGCCGCTGAACGATCCCAGCCACGCGAACTTGTCGAGGTGATTGAGGCCGGTGAACATCGCCTCGGCCCCGCCCATCGAAAGGCCCGCGATGGCGCGTTCGTCGCGGTTGTTGGTCACGTGGTACGCCTTCTCGACACGGGGCATCACCTCGTCGAGCAGGATTTTCGGGTAGTTGGTGATGTTCTCGACCGCAGTGGCCCCCGACGCTCCGGCCGGCCCGTTGCTCACTCCGTAGCCGAGCGTCGTCACCATCACCATCGGGACCGCTTTGCTCTCCGCAATCAGGTTGTCCATGATCACGTTCGCGCCGCCTGAATTGATCCACCGTTCGGCGTCGTCACCAAGCCCGTGCAGCAGATAGAGGATGGGATACGCCCGCGCGCGGCGCGCGTCGTAGCCCGCCGGCGTATAGACATAGAAGTCCCGGTCGTCGTTGGCGATCGCGGAGTGGAACGCGTGGCGCGTGATCGCACCGCGTGCCACACCCGGATGCGGCAGCCACGGCTGCGGTCCCGGCACGACGACCATCGATTGGAAGCTGCCGAAGGACGTCTGCACCGCCCGGTTCGAGGGGTCGTTCACCGCGTTGCCGTCAACCAGGAAGGAATAGGTGTAGTAGTCCGGGGCCATGACGTCGCTCGTCGCCGTCCACACACCCTGGTCGCTTTTTTCGGCTACCAGGCGCTTACCCCCGACCGGGACGACGACCTCCTTGGCGTTCGCCGCACGAATCCGAAAGGTGACGCGGCCATCGGCGGCCACCTCCGGAGACTTGATCGGCGCGGCCCCTCGTCCGCCTCCACGACCAGCGGGCTGCGCCCCCGCCGGAGCCGTGCCGGGAACCGCTCCGGGCGTCGCGGGCGCCGGGGCCTGCGCGAAAGTCAAAAGAGTGGTGGAAGCCAGGACGGCCACGAGCGCACCGAGTTTGCGGAACATGAAGCTCTCCATCTGAGTTGTCCAACCCTGCGGCACTCTAGGACGCGGCGCTGGCAAATGAAAGCCCTTTCTCACAGGCGAACGACCCCGGGCCAGTTTCTGGTGAAACGGCGCCTCAAGAGCCGACGCTGTTGCGCTCTGCGAAACGAGGAAATCGGCTCACCGGGGTGTTGACCGCTCCGGGTACGGTGCCGTGGACACGCGACGAGACACCGAATCTCAAGCGAATCACGTCGCCTCGGTACTGAAAGATCGTCCTGAGCGTGCGACGGATGAAGAGGCGGTGCGCGATGCGGCCCAGGACGCCCAGCGGCGGGGCGTAGTACACGCGATCCTCCATCACCGTGCGTGTACCCTCGACGTGAAACGAGTGCTCGTGCCACCACACGCGGTACGGACCAGACTCCTGCAGATCGACGAAACGGTGGCCGGGCTCCCACGCGGTGATGCGCGTGCGCCACCGAACCGGAAACGGACCAACGTGCACGCGATAGTCGATCAGCGCGCCCTGCGCCATCGGCGGGATCGACCCCAGGATGGAAAACCGCATCGCCGGCGGTGTGATCAAGCCGAGGTTCGCGGCTTTGGAGAAGAAGGCGAAGGTCTCTTCGAGGGGTGCATCAACCACGGTGGTGGTCCGCAGTACGTAGAGCGCCCCTGCGGCTCCCGGTGGCCGGGATGTCGCGGGCACAATCGCGACGGACGTGCCGCCGACAATGTCCTCGAGCGCCTGATCGAGAGTCGGAAACGCGAACGTGAACTCATGATCCTTCAGCGCGCGGGGCGCCACGCGCTGGCTGCCCAGCAACACGGTCGCTGCGCGGCCGAAGATCGCCTTGAGCGCCACTGCCGGGAGTGGAACGATCGCGGGTCGATGCAGCGCGCGCCCGAGCGCGCGCGCAAACGTGCGGCTGGTGGCCGGCTCCGGCGCCACGCCATTCACGGGGCCCTGGTAACCTCCGTCGACGAGCGCCACCGCCATCACGTTCACCAGATCGTGCAGGTGAATCCACGGCAGGTATTGCTGTCCCGATCCGATCGGCCCGCCCAGCCCGAGGGCGAACGGCGGCAGCATCAGCGCCAGCGCGCCACCGGCGCGGCCCAGGACCACGCCGGTCCGGAGCAGCACCACTCGCACACCCAGTGCCTCGGCGGCATGCGCCGCGGCTTCCCACTTGCGGCAGAGATCGGCGAGGAAGCCGTCGCCGGGGCACGAGGTTTCCGCGAGCGGCTCGGCGCCGCGATCGCCGTAGAACCCGACCGCGCTGGCCGAGATCAGCACGCGCGGAGGGGTCGTCGCCGCCGCCATCGCCCTCACCAGATCCTTGGTGACCGTGATCCGGCTGTCTTCCAGGATCCTCCGACGCGCAGCCGTCCAGCGGCTGCCCATGAGCGGCTCGCCGGCCAGATTCACGACTGCGTCGCATCGCTCGAGGGCCTGCACGAGCGCCTCGACCCCGCCGCTGGCCGGCACGATCTCGACCGCCGCGCCGAGCCGGCCGCGCGCCCGGGTGTCCGATCGCGCCCACGCGACCACGGTATGGCCGTCGCGCTGCAGCCGCGGCACCAGCGCCCGGCCGATGAAGCCGGTGGCGCCTGTCACCAATACACGCATCGACATCGTCAGGCCGACGTTCCCAGGGCCGCGCGTTCGTGATGCATCGACTGGTTCATGCCGGTCGATCGTGAATCCAGCTGAAGGCCACTCGAGGGTGCTTCTCGAGCGTGGCGGACATCCTGCCGGCCAACCGCACGTAACGTTCAGCCTGGCGGCAGACGTCGTCTTGGGCCTGGGCCGCGGCGCCAGTGACAGTCCGTCCAGGGATGTTCCAGATCCGGACGAGGTGATCGATGATCGACGCGTAGTCGCGCATCGTGTAGACCCTGGCCCGCTGGGCGACGATCGCGAATCGATCGAACAGGCCGGGTTCGCAGCCGTCCTGCATCAGGCGTCCAGGCATCGCGATCGGCCCGCGCAGCATCGAACGAAACGCGAGGATGCCTCCCGCCGGATCGCGTTCGAGCACCTGGCCCATCATGCGGGTGTAGAACGCCTCGTGGCGCGCTTCGTCGCTGGCAATCCTTGCGCACAACCGCTCGAGGTGCGGATCGCCTTCCCTCCCGGCGATTTTGCCCAGGTTGCCGTGCGAAATGCGCGTCGCACGCTCCTGAAAGGCGGTGTAGACCAGGAGGCCGTAGGGATCGGACTGGCTCTGCGGGTTGAAGCCGTTGGCGATGAGGTGATGGATCGTCGTCTCCACCGAGCGCATGTTCACGCGGCCGGTGAGACGGAGGTAGGCGTTGAGCAGGTCGCCGTGGCGATTCTCCTCGGCGCTCCACCCACGAAGCCAGCGCGCCCATGGCGCCGGACTCGTCCCTTCGTGATCGCGGACCAGCCGGTTGAGCGCCACCGAATAACTGGGCAGCGCTTCTTCGGTCACCATGTCGCCAACCAGGACGACCAGCAGTTGATCGGAGATCGCCGCTGCCGTCTGGCGGAACCGCTCGAGCTGATCCCGCCAGTCATCAGCCTCCAGATCCGGCAGGTAATCGGATGGCTGCCAGGCTCGGTCGATGGGCATCAGCAGATCGAGGTGGTCTTCGACCGCCGGCTCGATTGCCAGGATGACTTCACGGCGGTCGGGCCACGCGTCACTCGGACGATCGGCCAGGTCCGCGCGCTCCATGATGTCCAGCATGGTCAGGCTGCCGCTTCGCGAGCCACCGCGATCGGGGGCGCCCCGCAGGTTTCAGTCCACGGCTCATTGAAGAGGGCGCGCTGGGTGCCGTTTTGACCAACAGCATCTGGAACAGCCCGGTGTGCCGCTCGAGAAAGGCGGCCTCGCAACTGGCGAGATAGAGGTCCCACATGCGGATGAAGCGATCGTCAAACCCGAGCGCGCGCACGCGGTCACGGTTCTGATGGAACCGGGTGCGCCACGCGCGCAATGTCCGCGCGTAGTGCGTGCCCCAGTTCTCGCCGTGATACATCGAGAGCGACGTGGTGCGCGCGAGCGACTTGAGAATCTCGCCGACCGCCGCGAGCTCGCCGCCGGGAAAGATGTACGTCTCGATCCAGTCCGGCGTGCCGTGATACTTCGGAAACCACTGGTCGTCGACCGTGATCGTCTGCAGCACCATCGAGCCGTCCGGCGCGAGCAGCCGATCCACGGCGGTGAAGTAGTCGTCGTAGTGGTTGAGGCCGACCGCCTCGAACATCTCGATGCTGACCACTTTGTCGAACTGTCCGGTCAGCTCGCGGTAGTCGGCGCGCAGCACCTCGATGCGCGATCCCGCCTCACCAATTCTCGACCGCCACTCACGGACGTGACGATACTGCTCATCGCTGATCGTCGTGGTCGTCACATGACAGCCATACTGCGTCGCCGCCCGGACGGCAAACCCGCCCCAGCCACTGCCGATTTCCAGCACGCGATCGGACGGGGTCAACGCCAGCTTCCGGCAGACGCGATCGACCTTCTGCATTTGCGCTGCCTCCAGGGAATCAGCGGGCGACTCAAAGTATCCGCACGAGTACATGAGCAGCTCGGCATCGAGGAAGAGGCGGAAGAAGTCGTTACCGAGGTCGTAATGCTGATGGATGTGGCGGCGGCTGCCGGCCAGCGAGTTGTCGCGAAGGCGCCGCGCGATCGCGCCGCCGAGCCGCCGCAGCGCGCTCGTGATCCGGCTCTGTGCGTCGAGGCCCCGACGGTTTCGGAGCATCAGTCGTGCCAGCGGCACGAGATCGGGCGTGGTCCAGTCGCCGTCCATGAACGACTCGCCGATGCCAATATCGCTGCCGGTGAGCGCGCGAACGAAGAACCGTTCGTCGTGGACGATCAGCGTGGCGTCCAGTTCGCCAGCCTCGCCGAAGCGATGCGTGCGGCCGGGACATTGCACCGCGAGAGTTCCGCCACCGAGATCACCAAGACCCGAGAGAAACGCCGTCTTCGCCCACCGCCTTACCATGTCATTGCTCCATCACGCTGTCTGCCTGATCACCTGTTCCACAGTCACGCCCGGCGCGCTCGCCCAGGCCCTCGTCGGTCACTCGCGGTACCCACGGCACACCCTTCCACCACAACTTCAGCGCCTGCCAGTGAATGCCCGCCACCACGCTCGCCGTCATCACCGGATGGCGGAGGAGCGCGCGTCGGATCTCGGTCGCATTCCACGGGCGTCGCTCCAGGGACAGCGTCGCGTCAAACAGCACCGAGCCCTGCCTGATCGTCTGCATGTGCGCCACGAGGCGGCCGGCCGGCGGCGTGAACGCGAACGCATAGTCGAGGTCCGCCGGCATGAACGGCGAGACATAGAGCGACTTCGCCGCCGCCGCGCGAAACGCGCGCGAGGCGGGATCGGGGCGAAGCCAGTAGTTGTGGGTGCCGCCGAAGGTGTTGCTCACCTCGGCGAGCACCGCCTGCAGGCGCTCCGCGGCATCGAAGCAATAGAAGAAGGAGACGGGGTTGAAGCCGTAACCCAGGTAGCGCAGATGAGTGAGCAGAAAAATACGGCCGTCCGGCAGATCGAGATCGTGGCGCGCCGCATCGGACGCGAGCCGTTGCCTGAGCGGGCGGGTCGCATCGCCGAGGTGATCACGATCGTCGAAGCTCGCCCAGTTCCACCGGTTGTAGCTGGTCAGGCGCGACACGCGCATCAGCTCGGGGACTCGATCGATGTCGAGCAGCGCCATGAACAGCCGATAGGTGAAGGTGTGCGGCACCGGCGCCAGCCGGCGGTGACGGAGCGTGCCGACGAACAGCCCTGAGTCGATCACCACTCGACCCCGAGCGCCTGGGCGACCCTGAGCGCCGAGTTCAACCCGTCCTCGTGAAAACCATAGAACCAATAGGCGCCGCAGTAGTGGGTGCGATTGACGCCGCTCACCTCGCGCCACCGCTGCTGTGCGCGGATCGCGTCGCGGGTGTAGAGCGGGTGGTGATAGACCAGCCGGCGCAGGACGCGGCGCTCGTCGATGAAGCCGTTGGGGTTGAGCGTCACGCAGTACTGCTCGGACGCTGCGAGCCTCTGAAGGCGATTCA
>JBDTSX010000040.1:0-14776 GCA_039930925.1 Acidobacteriota bacterium
CGCCGGCGGGCACAACTACGAGGCGATGGTCCGCAAGACGCCGCATAAGCCGATCCGCGTGTTCCTGCAGGACGGCGCAAACGACCTGGACAACGCCAACGGGAACTGGCCGCTCGCCAACCAGACGCTGGCCAAATCGCTGGCCTACGCCCGGTACGACTACAAGTTCGATTTCGGGCAGGGTTTTCACAGCAACCGCCACGGCCGGGCCATTCTGCCGGATTCCCTGCGCTGGCTGTGGCGAGGGTATCTGCCCTGACGCGCGCCCGGGCGTTGATCGGGCTCGTCGCGATCGCGGCGGTCCTTGCCGGTAGCGTGGCATGGCGTCAGCTGCCGATGCTCGGGGCCGGAGGGCTGCTGCACCCGGGTCGTCGCCACGTCGGGGGTCCACGGCCTGAAAATTGTCAGGATGCGAGCATCGACTCTGCCGGTGTCGTCCTCAGGGGATGGCGTTGCGGCGTGACGGGTGTGCGACGCGGAACCCTCGTCTATCTCCACGGCATTGCCGACAATCGGACCAGCGCCGTGGGGGTTGTCCTGCGATTCGCGCCGCGCGGCTTCGAGGTCGTCGCGTTCGACAGCCGGGCGCACGGCGAGTCGGGCGGGGACGCCTGCACCTACGGGTTTTTCGAGAAGGACAACCTGCACCGGATCATCGACAGCCTTCAACCCGGTCCAATCGTGTTGCTCGGGACCTCACTCGGCGCGGCGGTCGCGCTCCAGGAAGCGGCGCACGACCCGCGCGTCACCGCGATCGTGGCCGTAGAGACCTTTTCGGACCTGAAGAGCGTTGCCACCGAGCGCGCGCCGTGGTTCTTTCCCCCGAGCATCATTGGGCAGGCTTTTCAGCTGGCCGAGCGACAGGGACATTTCAGCGTGGACGCCGTCAGCCCGGTGGACGCCGCAGGTGACATCACGGTGCCGGTCCTCCTCCTCCACGGCACTGAGGACGTGGACACGCGCCCCGAACACTCGCAGCGCGTGTTCGCCGCCGTGAAGGGTCCGAAGCAATTGATACTCGTGCCCGGCGCCAGGCACAACGGGTCGCTGACCTCAGACTCGTGGAAGGCGATCGAGCAGTGGATCGATACGGTAATCCCCGGGCTGACTTCGAAGCTGCCGGCCGCATAGCGTGGACCGCTCTGCATGCATGCGGGCGGAGCCGCACGATAGGATAGTCGCGTGCGGGAAAAGCCGGTCGGCAGTCGTATGCGACCGCGACAGACTGCTGGCGCCGCGTTACGTAATGGCGCCGCACAGAGGAGAACCCAGCGCATGACTCACGGCGTCGATCCGGAGCTCGTCGCTCCGCTGCATGCCTTTCTGGCGAACTACGGCGGTGAACGCAGGCTGGATGACATTCCGGCGATCCGAGCCAGGGCGTCGGAGCTGACCGCCATCGCGAAGGCCAAGGCGCCGCCGGTCGCCGATGTCCGCACTGAAGATCGTCAAGTCCCCGGCCCCGACGGGGCGCCAGCAGTGGGCGTGCGGATGTATCACCCGGGCGGACGCCAGGCGATCAGGCCGGCGCTGCTCTGGATTCACGGCGGCGGCTATGTGCTCGGCAGCATCGAGGCGGACGATGTCCGGATGAAGCAGCTGGCCGCCTCCGCGGAGTGCGCGGTCCTCTCGGTCGAGTACCGGCTCGCGCCGGAGCATCCGTTTCCAGCCGCGCTCGAGGACTGCTACGCCGCCTTGCGATGGCTGTCGGCTGGTGCCGCCGACCTCGGCATCGATCACCGGCGCATCGCGATCGGCGGAGCCAGCGCGGGCGCCGGTCTCGCGGCGGCGCTGGCGCTGCTCGCGCGCGATCGCTCGGAGGTTGCGGTGGCCTTCCAGCTCCTGATCTATCCGATGATCGACGATCGCAACATTCTGCCGGCGAGCGAGACCCATCCCGATACCCTGCAGTGGACGCGCGAAAACAATCTGGTCGGCTGGCGTTCCTACTTCGGCCGCGACTTCGGCGCCGACGGCGTCCCGTCGTATGCCGCGGTCTCGCGTGCGATCGATGTCTCGGAGTTGCCGCCGGCCTTTATCTCCGTTGGCGGCCTGGACCTGTTCGTGAATGAAGACATCGCCTATGCACAGCGCCTGATCGATGCCGGCATTCCCACCGAATTGCATGTTTATCCCGGGGGGTACCACGGCTTCGACGCGCTGGCGCCCAACTCGAGTCTGTGCGGCCGCTTCCTCGCCGACAGGGATTCCGCACTGCGGCGCGCGCTGCACCCGGCCCACGCGCCACGGGTGG
The DNA here is from genome assembly GCA_039930925.1 of Acidobacteriota bacterium. Classification (GTDB taxonomy): domain Bacteria; phylum Acidobacteriota; class Vicinamibacteria; order Vicinamibacterales; family 2-12-FULL-66-21; genus JALZOC01. The sequence goes on from JBDTSX010000040.1 coordinate 2,255, forward strand.
GGGAGTGAATGACCCGCCTCGATCTTCTCCAGTTCCTGCGCTGCCACAAACTGGCGGTTCAGGCCTCGGTGTCGTCGTCCGGCTCGCCGCAAGCCGTCGTGATCGGCATTGTCGTCACTGATGATCTCGAGGTCTTCTTCGACACGCTCGAGACGTCGCGCAAGGCGCAGAATCTTCGGCGTGACGCCCGCGTCGCCCTGGTCATTGGCGGACTGACGTGGGGAGAGAACCGCACCGTCCAGTACGAAGGGGTGATCGACGAGCCTGGCGGGAGCGAGCTCGCTCGCCTCAAGACACTGTATTTCGAACAGTTTCCTGACGGGCCCAACCGCGAGGCGTGGCCCGGGATAACCTATCTCCGCGTCAGTCCTCGATGGGTCCGGTACAGCGATTTCAGCCACGCTCCACCGTCGATCGCGGAGCTCGCGTTCAACGAGGGATGATGACCGCGGTTCGCCACGGCCTGACTTTGGTGCGTGTATAGTTTCGTGAAATGCACAGACCGATTCTGGTTGCCGGTCGAACATCGATTGTGGCGCCACGGACACCGAGCCGCGAATGAGCCACCCGCCGGAAGTCTGGCTTCGCGGACCGATCGCGGGAATACCGCCGCTCTTGCAGCCGGCGGCGCACAGCCTCCTTCAATGCCGCGAGGAGCTGCACGCGCACGTCCCCGGGTTGACGCCGTTGCAGCTCTGGGCGCGGCCATCTGGCGCCGCGTCGGTCGGGTTTCACGTCCGGCATGCCGCCGGGAGCCTCGACCGGCTCCTCACCTACGCGCGGGGCGAGCCGTTGTCCTCCGTGCAGCTCGCGGCGCTCGACGCGGAACTGGATCCCGACCTGGCCGCGGATGCCGCGGCGCAGCTCGTGCGCGCGTTCGACGCCGCAGTCGATCGGGCGCTCGAACAACTCCGCACCACGAGCGACGCGACGCTGCTCGAGCCGCGGGGCGTCGGACGCGCGCAGCTTCCGTCCACGGTGATCGGCCTCCTGTTTCATGCCGCCGAACACACCCAGCGCCATGTCGGACAGGTCGTCACAACCGTCAAGCTTCTGTGAGCGGTGACCGCCTCGATTGTCCTCTTTGGCACAGCGCCGGTGCCGGGCCGCGTACTAGGATTCCAGGTGCTCGATGGTATTTTCGCTCAGTCTTCAGAGGAAGGCGCCACAGGCAGCATGTCTGAACCCGACGGCGCGCCGGCCGATCCGTCGCACCGGGTCCTGATCAAACCGGCACGCATCGAAATCGGCCTTCCCGAACCGCTCCCGATGACGCAGCCTCCGCTCGCGGCCGGCGCGGATGCGATCATTCGCGATCGCCGCGTCGCGGTGAGGAACCGGCGGCGGGGCGACGGCGCCCTCAACGAGCCGGACCAGGGCTCGATCGAGCGAGGCGCGGCCGTCACGGAACGGGAGGGGGCGGTCGCCGCCCGCGAGGACACCGCCGGCCTGCGCGAGGAAGCAGCCAGGCTGCGCGAAGAGACGTCCACTCTTCGCGAGACCGCGGTTCGGATCCGGGAAGAGGCGACGCAGGCGAAGTCCGAGCTCGAGGAACTTCTCGCCCAGATGCGCGACACCAACGAGCGCCTGGTCATCGGCACCGTGCGCGCACTCAGCCTGTCGGAACAGTCCGAGCACGCCAACCGGCTCAAGGACGACTTTCTCGCAACCGTCTCGCATGAACTACGCACGCCCCTGAACGCGGTGCTCGGATGGGCGCGCATGCTGAGCTCGATGCAGCTGCCGCCGGAGCGCGCGGCGCATGCCCTCGCGACCATCGAACGCAACGCGCTCGCCCTCGGAGGCATCATCGACGATCTTCTCGACGTGTCCCGCATCGTCGCAGGCACGCTCCATCTGGCGTTGCATCCGGTGGATCTCGTCACCATCGCCCGCTCCGCGCTGGACGTGCTGCGGCCGCTCGCCGCCACTGCGAATGTCGGGCTGAACCTGTCGGCCACCTTGCCGGCGACCGCGCTCGTCAGCGGCGACGCCGCGCGCCTGCAACAGGTGCTCTGGAACCTGCTCGCGAACGCGATCAAGTTCACGCCGCGCGGCGGCCGGGTCGACCTGTTCATCGATCGCGGGGCTGACTACGTCGAGGTCCGCGTCGTCGACACCGGTCAGGGGATCACGCCGGAATTCCTGCCCCACGTCTTCGAGCGGTTCCGCCAGGCTGACGGCGCGACGACCCGCCGTCACAGCGGGCTCGGTCTCGGCCTGTCGATCGTCCGCCAGCTGGTGGAGCTGCACGGCGGCAGCGTCAGCGCCGCCAGTGCTGGGGGAAACCTGGGGGCGACGTTCACGGTGAGGCTGCCGGCCCTGCCGGGCGCCCCAGGACCGGTGGACCGGCGCAGGGCGCTCGCGACGGTGTCGCCGATGCCGCGGCTGCCGCGGCTCGATGGCGTGCGCATCCTCGTCGTCGACGACCGCCCGGACGGGCGCACGCTGACCTCATTGGTCCTGACCCAGGCCGGGGCGGTCGTCACCGCGGTGACATCGGTCACGGAAGCGCTGGACCGGATTGCCGTGGAGCGCCCCGACGTCCTCGTCAGTGACATCGGTCTGGCGGGGGAGGAGGACGGATACCGGCTCATCAGCCAGATTCGCGAGGATGAGATCGTACGCGGGGGGTTTCTCCCGGCGCTCGCCCTGACCGGCTACGCGCGCGCCGAGGATCGCGTGCGAAGCCTCGCCGCCGGATTCCAGGCCCACCTGCCCAAGCCAATTGATCCGGCGGAACTGGCAGCGGCGATCCTCGGCATCGTGCCCCGTACCCGCGACGCGGACCGCTGACGGATCCGGCACTCGCACACTCTGGACACCGCAAGTCTCCGGTGCGAGCCGACCTCACCGACGGTCCAGGAACCGTCTAACTGCCAAAGGCAATGCGGGCGCGCTCGGTACTCAGCTCGTGCAGCAGGCGCATCACGTTGTAGGCGCTCAGCTCGACGAGCACGGTCGTGACCTTCCCGTGCAGCTCTTCGCTCAACTCCGGTTCAAGCGTCTTCATCGCCGCGAGGAGCCGTTCCTCCTGCGCGGCGAGCTCCTGCTTCGAGATGACCCCGTCAGCCAGCGCGCTGGTGAAGGACTCGAGCTTCTCGATCTGATCGTGAATCAGCGGATGTTCCGCACGGTCGTCGAACCAGCTGGTGCGTGCCATGAAAATCTCCTGGAAAGTCCGGCCGGCGCCGGACACGATAGCTGACAGGTCCGGCTGATCCCGGACCCGACGTGGTCATGCTCGCGCGTACCGCGCGATCGCTCACAACTCCTTGACGATCTGCTTGAGCGCCGTGAGACGCTCCTGCAGGTTGGCGCGGGCTCCGTCGACCGCGGTCGATTTCTGCAGCGCCGGCGGGAGGAACTGGCGATCCGTGCACTCGAGGATCGCGGCGGTTTCCTGCAGCTCCCGCTCGAGCCCCTGCGTGGACGGCATGAACTGCGAGACCACTTCCACGAGCGCGTCATGCGTGATGTGGTCCTGACCGGCCAGCAGCGACACGCGCCAGGCCCGCCCCACGATCCCTTCGACGTCGGCGCCGGACAGGTGGCCGCGCTGCGGAATCGGCGGCACATCCTCGACCGCGACTCGCGAGCCGAGCTTCTTCGCCAGGATCACGAACATCTCGCGGATTTCGCCTTCCTCGGTCGGATAGAACAGCGGAATGTGCACTTCCGCGCGGCCCTGACGCTTGAGGTCGATTGGCAGCAGGTCCGGCCGCGCGGTGAGGAGCATCCAGATGATCCGGCCGCGGTACTTCGTGTCGCCCATCTGTGACGCGATCATCCCGAACACCCGGCTCGACGTCCCGGAATCGCCGTCGGACTCGCGGCTGCCGAGCGCCGCGTCCGCTTCGTCCACGACCACGACGACCGGCCCCATCGCCCGCAGCACCGACAGCACGCGCTCGAGATTGCCTTCCGTCTCGCCGACATACTTCGAGCGGAAGTTCTTCAGGATGACGCACGGCACGCCGATCTCGCCGCTGACGCACTGAGCCAGAAACGACTTGCCGGTGCCGACCGGTCCGCAGAGCAGATATCCCATCGGCAGCGTATCGAGCGCGCCCCGCTTCAGCAGCGCCGCATCTTCGCGAAGCCGCGCCTTGGCCGCCTGGTGGCCGACCACCGTATCGAGCGTCCACTTCGGTTCGATGAACTCGAGCAACCCGCGGCACTGGCGCTCCAGCAGCCGCTTCTTGAGCGCCCTGAACACGGTCGAATCCAGCCGCTTGCCGCTTTCCCTCGCCGACTGCACCAGCACGTTCAGGTCGGTCAGTGAAATGCCGGCGGTCAGCGTCGCGAGCTGCGCCGCATCGAAATCGGAGAAGCTCGCGATCGGCGCGTCGCCGATCGATGCGCCGATGAAGGCTTCGCGCTCCTTGTCGTCGGGGAGCGGCACTTCGATGGTTGCCACGTGCGGATTCCCCGCGAGCCGATCGCTCAGGTCCGCCAGCTTCTCGTCCACCAGCACGAACGCCATGTTGAGCTGTTTGACCTGCGGGCTCATCGCCCAGTTCAGCATGGTCACGAGCTGCGATGAGGACTGAAGGTTCAAGCGGCCGGGCTCGCCCGATGGGAACACGTACGAGGCCTGCTCCATGATCACCCCGAGACTCAGGCGATCCTGCTCCGGGGCCATGATGTTCTTGCGGACGAACCGGTCGAGAATCCCGAAGGTGGCCGCGGGCTCCTTCGACAGCGAGCTGATGTCACCGAGCGACTTGTTGGCGAGCGTCACCATCTCCTTGAGGCGCTGCTCGTCCCGCCCGGCCAGCGCGCGCAGTCCCCGCCCGAGGTCGTAGTGCAGCACGAGCGACCATCGTCCGAAGAGCTGCTCGGCAAGAAACTCCGCGAGCACGCCGTATCGCGCCTCTGCGCCGTGGCCGATCCGAAACAGGTCGTAGGTGTTGCCGTGCAGGACGAATGCGGAGGTCGTCCCGGAGAAATAGAGCTCCGCGAGCTGCGCCGCCCACGAGGGAAAGTCCGGAAGATCGGCCGGGCGGCGGTTTTCGGGCGCGACGACGGCTCGGGACGCGACGGCCGGCGCCTGCACCCGGACGCTCTCGGGGTCAGCGAGCGGATCCGCGGCGGTTGGGATCGGATCAGGCATCATTCCGGAGCACCTCGCGCAAATCGGTCTCGAGAATCGGCGGCGGGTCCTGAAGTTCGTCGCCAAGCCCGGTCAGATGCTGCAGCTCGCTGACGGCCTTCTCGGTCTGCCGCATGCTCTCGGCCGCATTGTCCACCTGGCTCGTGAGGAAGTCCGGATCCTGCCGGTTGACCGCCATCTCGGCGAGCGCCTGGATCTTCTCCTCAATCCGATCGAGCTCCACCGCGACGAACTCGGCGTTCTTCCTGGCCCGGCCGAAGTTGTCGAGGCGCAACTCCGCCATCGCGATGCTGTCCTGCAGCGACTTGACGATGCGTTCGTCTCCGCCCGTCTGCGCGGTCGCCATGTTCTTCCGGAGCTCTTCGAGGCGAGTCGAGATCTCCCCCTCGTTCATCGACTGCAGGAAGCGATCGAGCGCGGTCTTGGAAAGCAGGAGCCGGAGAAAGAGCCACAGCAGCCGGTCGAGGCCGGGCGTGGCAATCTCCTCGGTGCTGCGCTGATCGCCGGCTGCGCCGCGCACGCCTGCCGCGATCCCCCGCATCTCGACGCACCGCGCGTGCAGCCGCTCGAACCGGGTGCGCGCCTCCTTCGGAATGCCGGAGAGCATCGTCACGAGCGACTGCGCGGGCTGCGGCGGCGCCTCGTCCGATCCGGCGCCGGACTTGCCGGCGGCGTGGACCTTGGCGTCAATCGCGGCGCGGAACCTGGGAACAGAGACGAGCCCGGCGAGGTAGACGAGTTCGCCGGCGGCGACCAGCGGCAGCGCCGCAACCGCGAACGGCGCCATGACGGCGGCGGCCGTGCCACCAAGGAAGAACAGCAGGTTCCACTTGAAGAGAAACGCTTCCTTCAGGTAGTCCTGCATCGCCGCGCCCGGCGGCGCCGGAACGGTCGCTGCCGGCCCTTCACGGGCCGGCATGGTCTGCTGCCGCCGACGCGAGGTTGATGCCATCGCTAATCATCGCCGGCACGGGTGGACGACGCCAGGTTGTCGATGATGTCCCTGATCTCGAACACCCGCTCCACGAACGCCGGCTCGCGCTGCGCCTCCTTCGGCGGACGGTCCGGAGGAGGCACCTCCATCTCGCGGAGAATCGTGCCGGGAGACGATGAGAAGACATAGACCCGGTCGCCAAGATAGATCGCTTCCTCGATCGAGTGGGTCACGAAGAAGACGGTCGCCTGCGCTTCCTTCCAGAGGTCCACGAGCAGCGCCTGCATGTGGAGTCGCGTGGTCGGATCGAGCGCGCCGAACGGCTCGTCCATCAGGATGATGCGCGGAGAGAGCGCCAGCGTGCGCGCGATCGCGACCCGCTGCCGCATCCCGCCCGAGAGCTGGCTCGGATACTTGCACGCGTCCCGGTTGACGTCGAGGCCGACTTTGGCAATCCACTCGCGCGCGCGCGCGCGGCGCTCCTTCGCCGGCACGCCGCGGCATTCGAGGCCGAACGCGACGTTGTCCTCGACGGTGCGGTTGTCGAACGAGGTGTAGTCCTGGAACACCATGCTGCGATCGGATCCCGGCGCCTGCACCGGCTTGCCGCCGACCAGGACGATCCCGGACGTCGCGGGATGGTGCGGGCGCAGCCCGGCGATCAGCCTGAGCACCGTCGATTTGCCGCAGCCCGAGGGGCCGAGGATCGCGATGAACTCACCCCTGCCGGGCAGGTCCTTGACCGTGAAGGTCACGTCGCGGATCACCGTGTAGTCGTCGAATGTCTTGGTGACCTTGGTGAACTCGACGATGTTGCCCAGACCGTCCGACTCGTTCGGGATCATTCCTCCACCACACGATAAGGGAAGAGTCCCCGCTGGAAGAAGAACAGCAGGCGATCGATGCCGTACGCGAGCAGCCCGATGATGATCAGGATGAGGATGACGTCCTCCGACATCCCGCGCCGCTGGCTGGTCATGATGAGCGAGCCCAGGCCGCGCTGGGCGTTGATCAGCTCGGCCAGCATGATGTAGCCGAAGGCGAGGCCGAACAGGTGCCGCATGCTGCTGTAGATGTCCGGCATCGCCAGCGGGATCAGCACCTTCCACACGATCTGCAGCGGGCTCCCGCCGAGCGTCTGCGCGGTCTCGACGTAGCGATCGGGCACCGACGCGATCGCCGTCACCACGTCGGAGTAGAGGAACGGCACACAGGCGATGAAGATGAACATCACCTTCTGCGGCTCGTCGATCCCGAACCACAGCACGGTCAACGGGATCAGCGCGGCGACCGGCAGGTTGCGGGCGAACAGCGCGACCGGCGCGGCCGCGGCCTCGAACAGCCGCCACGATCCGGCGATGATGCCGACCGGAATCCCCACCAGCGCCGCCAGGCCGAAGCCGATCAGCACCCGGCGCATCGTCGCCGCGATGCTCTGGAGCAGGCCGCGCTCGTTGAGGAGCGCCGGGAAGCGGCGGATGACTTCCGCCGGGCTCGGCATGACCACCGGCGAGATGAAGCGGTTCTCGACCGCGCCCATCGTCGCCAGCCACCACAGCGTGATGATGAAGCCGATCGCCGCTGCGCCGGCGATCCGCCGGATCATTCGGGACGGCGGAATCCGGAGTGCGAGCAGCGGCGCAGCCTCAGCGCGCAGAACAGGTGCGCCGGGGGCCCCGGGTTGTGCCGAGTCCGTTGACATCTACTTGGCAGCCGGCGCCGCTTCGGCCGGATACACCTTGATCTCGACGCGCCGGTTCTTCGCGCCGTTTTCCGGATCGCCGGGGTCCGCCGGACGGTCCCATCCGATGCCGGCGGCCGAGAACTGGTTCGGCTGAAGGCCGCTGAATTTCTTCACGAGCGCTTCCTTCACCGAGTTGGCGCGGTTCAGCGACAGCTCCTGGACCAGGCTCTTCGGCACCTGCCCCTTCATCGATCCGTCGGTGTGCCCTTCGATCACGATTCGCGCCGCGCCGTACTGGCCGGCGAGCTTGCCGACCTCCTCGACGATGAAGCCGACGTTGGGATCATAGAGCTCTTCGACCTCCTTGCCGTCGGCATTGCGCGTGACCTTCTTGGTGAGATCCCACGAGTTCGGGAAGAAGTGGATGACGACCGTCTTGGTGAGGATTTCGTCCTTCTCGCCCTGAATCGCGCCGGCGGTGGTTGGCGCGAAATGGACGTCGTACTCGTTTTTCTGGCTGGCGTACTTCGGTTCGCTGCCCAGCTTCTGGATCACCGAGAAATCCATCACCGCGTCGAACGGCGTCTGCTCCGTGACGGCATTGATCTTCTTGTAGAGGAAGTACGCCGACGACCAGGTGCGCTCGAAGTTGGTCGGGTTGTTCTGGTTCAGGAAGAACTCGCGGTTCTCGGCGTAGTTGGTCGAGTGCGCATCGCCGAGCATGCCGAGCGCGTCGCTCTCCGGAATCGAGTAGCCGGCGGCCATCAGCTTCGCGACTTTCTGCTTGGCGTCCTGCGCCTTCAGGTCCTGCATCGCGTCGAAGATGCCGCGGGTCAGTCCTTCGGTGATGTCGGGGTTGTCCTTCGCGAAGTCGGCGCGTGCAAACCAGACGTCGGCGATCAGCTTGTTCGCCGTCGACGTCGTCACCATGATGCGGTTGCCCTTGACCTTCTCGAGGTTGTAGATGTCGGGCGCCCAGCTGACCACGCCGGCGAGATTCTTGTCCGCGTTGAACGCCGCGGCCGCCTGGAAGGCGTCCTGGGTGAACTTGAACTGCACTTCGGCCGGCTGCACGCCGGAGTTGATCAGGGCGTTCAAGGCGAAGAAGTGCGACGGCGAGTTCTGGGCGAGCACGATCGTCTTGCCGCGCAGATCCGACATCGTCTTCACGGCGTCGCGTACGACGATGCCGTCGCCGCCGTTCGACCAGTCGACCTGCTGGAAGACGCGCGGCATGACGCGCGAGTCCTTGCGCAGCCCCTCGAGGAAGAGCGGCAGCATGTCGAGGGTGGCCCAGCCGACGTGCAGGTTGCCGGCGGCGTAGGCATCGCGCATGGCGATCGGGTCGTCGATCAGGACCAGCTCGAGCTTGAAGTCCTTGCCGCCGGGCGTCTTCCAGAGCCTGCCCGGTTTGAAGCCGTTGTTGGCGTAGATGATCGGGCTCCAGCCCGCCCACACGTTGATCGCGAAGCGCACCGTGCGGTCCGCCATCGGCTTGTAGCTGGAGATCCCCTTGACTTCCGGCAGCTTGGTGGCGGCAACGTAGTTGTATTCCTTGACCGTGGTGATGCCGGCGCTGTCCGGGGCTTCCGCCCCTCTCTGCATCTGCTTCAGCTCAGCGTCCGAGATCCGGCCTGCCTGGTCGCCCGGCCCGATCGCGCCGTAACGCCACAGCCCAAAGCCGACCAGGCCAAGGACCACGAGCAGCACTGCGACGTAGAACGCGGGTTTCGGCTGTGCCATTTAATCTAAGCTCCTTCGTCAGTTCGTCTGTTTCTCGGCGATCTTCTCGACTGCCGGGCCCAGGTCCTTGGCGGTCTGCGACAGCGGCGTAGTTTCGGGCGACTTGAGCCCGAGCTCCACTTCGAAGTCCGAAAGCGCCTGGTCGGCGAGCTGCGCCTCCATGCGTTCCTCGGCGTCGATCTCGGCGATACCCTTCTGCGACAGATCGGCCGAGACCCGCACCTTGCCGCGGTTCTGGTCGATTCTCTGCTGGATGACGTTTTCGATCTCGCCAAAATCCGTCGTCAAGTTCACGTCGAAGGTTTCCGACAGCTTGGCGATCTCCGCTTCGGCGGAGCTCATCTTCAGCTCGGCGTCGTATTTGGTGATCTTTTCGCGGAGCTCGATGAGCTTTTCGTTGGCATGCTGGATCTTCTTCAGGTTGTTGCCGTACGAGCCCTCGTGCATCTGCAGCTGCTGTTCGTTGGCGGCCAGATCCCCCTTCGCCTTCTGCATCTCGAGCGCGAACTTCGACGCGGTGACACGATCGCCAGCTTTCAGGTAGGCCTTGGTCTGCGCCTCGAGCTTGGTGACCTGGGAGCGGTTGGCGAGGACCTGCCGGGTGACGCGCTCGACCAGACCGCGATACTGCTCCAGGCCGACGCGGCCTTCCTTGAGCTGCTCGACTGCCCGATCGTATTCGTAGCGCATCTGCGCGACCGGATCCGCCTCCCAGAAAACGTTGGCGACCTTGTTGATCTGCGCCACCAACGCGGACCAGAACTTGTGAAGAATCACGGAATCTCCTTTTGCGGGTACGACGAAGTTACTTCCTGGCGGGTTCCCGCTCGCCGGCGTCGACCGCCTCCGCGAGGATTTTACCCGTGTAAATGCCATCGAGGGCGGTGCGAAGCTCGCCGCCGGTGCCGGCGCCGATCACGTCGCCGCCCACGTCCTTCAGGAAGGCAAACTTCTCCGGGCTGGTGTCGAAGGCGACGAAATACACCTGGACGGCCCCTTCGCTCTTGCCCCAGATTTCGCGCGCGACCGCCTCCGGCTCAGACCCGTGCGTGTTCTCGCCGTCGGTGACGACCAGCAGGTATTTCCGGAACACGCCGGCGCGATACAGATCCGGTCTCGCCTCGCGCAGCGCGTCGCCAATCCCCGTGCCGCCGCCCGGCCTTGGCAGGTTCGCCAGGGCCGACCGGATTGCGGCCCGATCGTAGGGCTGAATCGGGCGGAGGGTGTGGACGCTGCTGGAAAAGCTGTAGAGGCCGATTTTGATCGGGAAGTCCGGCCGCCGGGTCACGAAGGCATCCGTGGCGTCCAGCATCGCCTCGACGGCCTCCTGTGCCACGACATATTTGGAGCGCTGATCCCCGGGCGCGTTCTGACTCATCGAGCCCGACGTGTCGATCAGGATGGCGACCGCGGCGCCCAACCCCTCCTCGACCTCGGCCTGGTACGGGGCGGAGGACGTCGGGTCGTTGCGGCCGGCAGCCGCGCGGTCGTCCTGGCGGCCAGACGCGCATGCGTACGCCGTCACCAGCAGAACGCCGATGGCGGGCGCGAGGAGACCGCGCCTGAGGCTGGGAAATCTCGGTGTCACCTCTGGATTCAACGGTGCAGTCTACCGTCCCCGTTCCATCTGAGCAAGCGGGCGGGCCCGGACCGGCGATCCGTGGTCCAGGGCGGGGATCCGGCGTGGCAGGCCCGCCACCGGCTTGGCCGGTTTCAGCCCTTCCGACCCCGGGGATGGGCCGGCTCGATCAGCGGACCCCTGTGCCGTCCGCCCTAAGCCCGAAGCCAACGCCTCTCCAAGCCGCGATACACTGACTGAGTGACGCTCGCCGGCTCGTTTCCACGCGTCCGGCTCGCCTGGATACTCCAGGCCGTCCTGTGGCTTGTCGCGTCGTCCGTCCTGTCGGCGCAGCAGCCGGCCCCCTCCGACCCACCCCTGCCGATTCCGCCGGTTCGCATCGACGCGGTCGTGACTGACGCGCAGGGACGGCCGATCCTGGATTTGCGTCCCTCCGATTTTGAGCTGCTGGACAACGGGTCGGCCAAGCCCATCGTCGGGGTGGAACTGCGCACGGCGCCGCGCGGTGGCGCGGTGGATGCGGGTCCGATCGCGAGTGAAGCGGACGAGGAGCGCGCCGCCCGCCAGCCTGGGGCGCGGGTATTCGCGTTCGTCCTGGACGAGTTTCACACCAGCCCGGGCGCCAGCACCGCCCGGCTCCGCGAGGCGATGACGCAGTTCATCGACCGGAACCTCGGTCCGCAGGATCTCGCCGTCGTCATGAAGCCGCTCGACTCGGTCGCGTCGATCGACTTCACGCGCGATCGGACGGTGCTGCAGCGCGTCGTGGACGGGTTCACCGGCCGGAAGGGGGACTATGCGCCCCGGTCTCGGTTCGAGGAGCAGTACATCGGCCGGGCGCCGGCGGCGGTGAAGGCGGCGCGGATCCAGATCGTCACGGCGGCCCTCAGGGAATTGACGCTGCGGCTCGGCGATTTGAAGGCCGATCGGGGAGTGCTGGTGCTCTTCAGCGAGGGATTTCCGCGCGACAGCACCGGAGGGCGCAACCGCGTCTCCGATCTCCAGGGGGTGGTCCGGGCATCCGGCCGCTTTCATCTGGCGACGTACACGTTCAATCCCGCTGCGCCGCAGGATGACGCGGCGCCGGCTGAGCGGGAGCGCGCGACGGCGATGCTCCAGTGGCTCGCGGAGCAGACCGGCGGCCGGGCCGTGGAGGCGGATGGCTTTGCCGCGGGCCTGGCCCGGCTGGCGAGCGACACGCAGACGTATTACGCGCTGACCTATCAGCCGTCGGAGGGGGACGGCCGATTCCATTCCATCGACGTGCGGGCGAAGCGGAAGAACGTCCAGGTCCGGGCGCGACCGGGCTACTGGGCGCCGCTCGACAGCGACATGCGCGCGCTCCTTGCCGCCTCGTCGAGACTTCCGGCCATATCCTCCCGAGGCCTCAAACGCAGCCCGCTCATCGAGGCCTGGGTCGGGCTCGTGGGGGAGGCGGACGGCCGGACGCGGCTCGTGATCTCGTG
>JBDTSX010000041.1:0-14755 GCA_039930925.1 Acidobacteriota bacterium
ACGAGCCCGTTCGCGTTTACCGGCAACAAGTTCGAATTCCGGGCGGTCGGATCGAATCAGAGCATCGGCTACCCGAACATCGCGCTCAACGTCGCGGTGACGGAATCGATCGACTACATGGCCACCGAGCTCGAGAAGCTCGTAAAGTCCGGGAAGACGCTCAAGGCGGCCGTCGCCGAGCTGCTGCCGAAGGTGATCAAGGAGAACAAGCGGATCATCTTCAACGGCAACGGCTACTCGGACGAATGGCAGAAGGAAGCCGCCAAACGTGGACTGCTCAACCTGCGCAACTCGGTCGATGCCTACCCCGAGCTGCTCAAGCCCGACGTCGTGAAGACGTTCGAAAAGTACGGCGTGCTCACCGACCGCGAGCTGCACGCGCGCTATGAAGTCGCGCTCGAGCACTACAACAAGACCGTCAACATCGAGGCGCAGTTGATGGTGCTCCTGGCCAACCGCTACATCCTCCCCGCGGCGTACCGGTACCAGGGTGAGCTCGGCGCGAGTGTCGCGGCGGTCAAGGCTGCCGGGTCGTCGTCGAAGGAAGCGAAGAAAGCGCTCGACACACTCTGCCGCCTGACCGATCAGGCGAAGAGCAGCGCCGACGCCCTGCAGAAGGCGGTCGAGCACGAAAGCAACGGCGGCGCCGAGAAGCACGCGAAGTACTTCCGAGACAAGGTCATTCCGCTGATGACCTCGCTGCGGGAGGCGGGCGACGGGCTCGAATGCGTCGTGCCGCAGAACATCTGGCCGCTGCCGACCTATCGCGAGATGCTGTTCGTCCGGTAAATTCCGGTCGCGACGCCGGCCTACCGAGTTCGTCAGGGCGCCCGGCGCAAGCCGTGGCGCCCTTTTTTGTCAGCTCGACAGGGCGGAACTGTCGTGAAGAGCACACTGCGACCTGCGCACATCGAGTACGATTTACCCGCACCCGATGTTGATGCGCCATGTCATCGTTGCCACTACTGCCGTGCTCGCCGCGGCCTGGATCGCGCCCACGGCCGGCCAATCGCCGCAGGATCCCGTGGCGCTCCTTCGCACCTATATCCGCGCGTCCGACGCGGATCTGCTGCGTCTCGAGCGCGGCGCCGTCCTCACCCAGACGCTCGAGTCTCCGGACGGGCGCGAGGTCACGACCTTCGGCGCCATCCGCGTCAACTGCACTGCGGACGTCTTCGCCGCGCGGGTCCGCAACATCGAGAAGTTCAAGGCCAGCGAGTACGTGATCGAGATCGGTCACTTCCAGGCGAAGCCCGTGCTGGAAGATTTGTCGGCGTTGACACTCGACCCCGGCGACCGCGAGGCGATGCGCGCCTGCCGCCCCGGCGACTGCCCGCTGCGCCTGCCGGCATCCGCGATGGATCGCTTCCGCACGACCATTCCCTGGGGGACCCCGTCCGAAGCTCCAGCCGCGGCCGCCGCGATGCGCCAGTTTCTCGTCGAGGAAGTGCAGACCTATCTGGCGGCGGGCAGCACCTCGCTGCCGGACTATGCCGACCGCGCCGGCACGCTCCCACGGGCGACGGCGTTCCGGGAACTGCTGCGGCCCTCGTCCTACCACGCCGAGTATCAGCCCGATCTGTTCCGCGGCCTTGACCTGTTCCCCTCGGGATCGGTCCAGGGGGACAGCTTTCTCTACTGGTCGCGCGAACGGTTCGGCCTCAAGCCGGTGATCAGCGTGAGCCACTCCGTCCTGCAGCGACGCAGCGACTCCGTCGTGTTCGGGTCCAAGCAGGTGTTCGCGAGCCACTACTTCGAGTCGTCGCTGGGCATGTCGCTCTACATCGTGGTTCCCGGTTCAACGCACGGATACGTCACCTACCTGAACCGCTCGCGCGTCGATACGCTCCGCGGGTTCCTGGCCCCGATCGCCCGGGTGGTCGCGGCGCGGCGGGCGCGCTCGGGACTGGAGCGGATGCTGACGGACGTCAAAGGGAAACTGGAAAAGTGAGGGAGATCGGTTTTAGGGTTTTGGGTTTTAGGTTTTAAGGTGGGTTCGGGTTCGAGTTGGGTTCGGTTGAGTTCAGTTCGGTTGAGTTCAGTTCAGTTGAGTTCAGTTCGGTTCGGTTCGGTTCGGTTCGTGTTTCGTTCGTGTCGGGCTGTCGCTCCTGCCTCTCTGTCCGCACTATTCCGTCCAATCGCTTGACCACGGCTGGCATCCTCGCCGGCGGGTGTTCACGACCAGCGCCATGCGGTCCTCCGCTCGCTGGCGATAGTTCCAGTAGACCTCGGACGGCGCGCGGCGATCTGGATACAATGACCAACGGCTCAGGTTGCCGCCAATGTGGCGGGGAGGTGTGCGCATGATCGTCAGAAGACTCGGCGTGTGGTCGGTCGCGAAGATGTACGGCACGATCGCGGCGGCAATGGGACTCCTCCTCGGACTCCTCGTCGCCTGCGCATCGCTGCTCGGCGCAGGGCTCGCGTCGCAGACCACCGAACTGCCCGGCGGCATGGCGGCCGCGTTTGGTGTCGGCGCGGTCGTGATCCTGCCGCTGCTATACGGCGTGTTCGGCGTGATTGGCGGCGCGATCGGCGCCGGGCTCTACAACGTGTTCGCCGGTCTGGTCGGCGGCGTCGAGCTCGATATCTCCTGACGTCCGGCGACGCACGTCCATGCTGCTCTTTGTCCGCACGGCGGAGGCCATGAGGTTCCGTGGAACCTCGTCGCTTCTGCCGCGCGAGTCAGTGAATCGTCCGGATGAAGCCGGACGGGACGAGCGGCCGTAGTGACACAGGCGCTCCGGAAGTGATAAAAACGTCACCGCTCACGTTTCGCCCACTGGCAACCGCTCTAGCTCATGAAGGACGCGATGCGACTATCGACACGCCTATCCACGACGCTGACCGTGATCCTGCTGCTCGTGACCGCCGGCGCCGCGCAGTCTCCGCGGATCCAGGTCGTTCCGAACGATGCCGGCCGCCGCGTCGATGTGATCATCGACGGCAAGCCGTTCACGTCGTACATCTATCCAACCGTGCTGAAGAAGCCGACCTTGTTCCCACTTCGCACGGCGACCGGCACGATCATCACGCGGGGTTACCCGCTCGAGCCCCGGCCGGGTGAGCGCGTCGATCATCCCCACCACGTCGGCCTCTGGTTCAATCACGGCGACGTCAACGGCCTCGATTTCTGGAACAACTCCGACGAGATTCCGGCCGCGCAGGCGTCGAAGATGGGCACCATCCAGCACACCCGCGTCGTCTCCGCCAAGGGCGGCGCCGACCGCGGCGAGCTGAGCGTCGAAGCCGAGTGGTTGAAGCCGGATGGCAAGGCGCTGCTGCGCGAGCAGACCAGTTACGTCTTCCGCGGAGACGCGACGTCGCGAACCATCGATCGCGTCACGACGCTGACCGCGCTCGGCGAGAAGGTCGTGTTCAAGGACATCAAGGAAGGTGTTTTCGGCATGCGTGTGGCGCGTGGGCTCGAGCAGCCGGACAAGACCGCGCAGATTTTCACCGACGCGAGCGGTAAGCGCTCCGCCACCAAGGTCGTCGACAACACCGGCGTCAGCGGGGAGTACCTCACGAGCGAGGGCGTGAAGGGTGATGCCGTGTGGGGCACGCGCGGACGCTGGGCGCTGCTTGCCGGCACGGTGGACTCGCAGCCGGTGACGGTGGCGATCCTCGATCATCCGTCGAATCCGGGATTCCCGACCTACTGGCACGCCCGCGGCTACGGGCTGTTCGCCGCCAATCCTCTCGGCGAGCACGACTTCACGAAGGGGAAGACAGACTTCAACCTGACGCTCGAACCGGGCAAGTCGACCACGTTCCGCTATCGCGTGCTGATCCTGAATGGCACGGCAACGGCGGAAACCGTCGAGCAGAAGTACGCCGCATTCGCCAAAGAAGGGTCATAGCCGGCTGGGGCGGTGACGCTCCTGGAGGATTCGATGCACCGCAGGGATTTCGTGCGGCTCGCTGGCGTGGGACTGGGCGCCGGCAGCATGGCCGGCTCGCGGGCGGTGGTTCGCGCCGACGCTCCTGACCGTGCCGCACCCGCGGCGGCGAAGCCCGTGCTGATGAAAGCCGGCACGCAGCACGATTCGTCCGACGAGACGCTCGCCGTCCTCGCCGCATTCGGCGTCAATCACCTCTGCAGCCGCCTGCCTTCCCCACGCCTCGACGCGGAGTGGTCGGTCGAGGGTTTGACCCGGCTCCGGGATCGTGTCGAGAAAGCGGGGCTGATCCTCGACATGGTCCCGCTGCCGCTCAGTTCGAATGAGATCTCCAAGTCCGAGAACCCGAACATCCTGCTCGGCAAGTCACCCGAGCGTGACCGCGAGCTCGACGACATCTGCCAGATGATCCGCAACTCCGCGAAAGCGGGGATTCCGTCGCTGAAGTACAACCTCACTTTCCTCGGCGTTCCCCGCGTCGCCAGCACGCCCGGCCGCGGCGGCGCACGCTACAGCACCTTCGTCTACACCGAGGCCAAACAGGATCCGCCGCTCACCGAAGCCGGTCCGGTCAGCGCTGACCTCTACTGGGAGCGCATCACCTATTTTCTTGATCGCGTGATTCCGGTCGCCGAGGAGTACAAGGTCAAGATGGCGTGCCATCCCCAGGATCCTGGCATGCCCCCTGGGAAAGGCTTCCGCGGTGTCGAGACGGTCCTCGGCAGCGTCGACGGCCTCAAGCGCTTCGTCGCAATCAAGTCGAGTCCCTATCACGGCTTCAACTTCTGCCAGGGCACCGTTTCCGAGATGCTGAAGAAGCCGGGCGAGGAGATTTTCGACGTCATCCGCTACTTCGGCACCAGGAAAAAAATCTTCAACGTCCACTTCCGTAACATCCGCGGCGGCTTCCTCGATTTCAAGGAGACGTTCATCGACGACGGCGATGTGGACATGCTGAAGGCGGTGCGGGTCTACCGCGAGGTCGGCTTCGACGGCATGCTGATGCCTGACCACGTGCCGTCGATTGCCGGCGACGCCCGCGGCGCGCAGGCGTTTGCGTTCACGTTCGGCTACATCAAGGCGTTGATCGCGGCGGTCTCCGTCGAGACGTAGGCGCGCGACCGCTCACTCCGCTCCGTTCTCCCGCTTCTCGACTACCCGGTGGCGCCGGGCAATAATAGCGGGGCGGCCGCGCGGCCGAAGAACACTCCCAGGAGGTCCGTGATGTTGCTCGTACGACAGGTCGCTGGCTTGGTCGCGGCGGTCACGGTGGCCACCGCGGCAGCCGCATCAGCTCAGGCGCCACCGCCGCCGCAGGAAATGACCTGTACCGCGATCGTGCTGCCCGCCGTCGAAGGCATCGCCGGAGACTCGGCGGCGGTCGCGTCGTCGGTCCGCTCGCTGTTCGTCAGTTATCTCACCGGACCGTCGATGAAAGCCGTCGAGCTCGACGCGCGGCTCGTGTCGCAGGCGCTGGAGGAGGCCAAGCTGAAAGACTGCCCGCGCGTACTCACCGTGTCGCTCGTCCGGAAACAGAATGGCGGGGGGCACGCGCTGGCGGGGGCGGTCGGACGCGCCGCGGGAACGGCTGCATGGTACATTCCTGGCGGAGGCGCAGTCGGCACAGCCGCCATTCGTGGCGCCGCCGCCGGCGCCGAGGCGGTTGGCTATGCGGCCTCCTCGACCAGGGCCAAGGACGAGATTCGGATCGAATACCGCGTCACCTCGACCGACGGCGCCACAATCCTTCCCGTCAAATCCGACAAGGCCAAGGCGAAATCCGATGGAGAGGATCTGCTCACACCACTCGTGGCGCGTGCCTCGGAAGTGATCGCCGCGGCGGTCGGCAAGAAGTAGGTCAGGCCACGCCGGCAGCGACTTGTCTCTGAACAAGAGAAGAGAAGCTCAGAACCCATATAGCCGGGCGGGGTTGTCCACGAGCGTCAGGGTTCGCTCGGCCGCGTCGGGCGACCAGACGGCGAGCTGATTGAGCACCCTTCCGTCGTCGATCGCGAACAGCTTCGTCACGTCGGTGATCTTGCGATCCGGCGGGGGCGACGAGTTGGGGTGCGGCCAGTCCGTTCCCCACAGGACCCGCCGCGGGTTCGCCGCGATGAGGGCCCGGGCAAGCGGCGTCAGATCGGAGTAGTCCGGCGCCTGCGTCGAGCTTCGATATGGGGCGGAGAGCTTGACGTAGGCGTGGGCGCTTGCGACCAGCCTGACGAGCGCGTCGAAGCCAGGCCCTCCCGTCCCGTCGGCCGCCTGCGCGCCGCCGAAGTGATCGAACACCACCGGCACGCCCGCCTCCCGAACATCCGCCGCCAGCGCCGCGATCACCGACGGCTGCGTGTAGACCTGGATGTGCCAGCCGCGCTTCTTCGCGCGCTCGATCGCGATCCGCAACCGCTGGCGACCGATCGTCGGATCGGTCTGACCCACCGTCGCCAGATTGACCCTGATACCTCGAACGCCGGCGCCGTGCATCTCGTCGAGCGACGCCTCCGTCGTTCGCTCGTCGATCACCGCCACTCCTCGCGCGCGGCCGCCGAGCTGGCGCAGCGCGTGGATCGTGCAGGCATTGTCCGTCCCGTAAACACTGGGTTGGACGATGACGACGCGGGCCAGGTGGAGGGCGCGATGAAGTCTGGTCAGCTCCGCCGCCGAAGCCGGTTCCGGTGTATACGTCCGTCCCGGCGCCATCGGAAATTCACGCGCGTCTCCGAACACGTGCGTGTGACAGTCGCAGGCATCCGCCGGAACCGGGAATGCGACGGCTGTGGCGGGCTGGGACGCCGTGGTCATGGCGCTGGTGCGGCGCTGGACCAGTGCTGCGGCGGCAGCCGCGAGGCCGGTCAGCGCGCCCCGCCGCGAGATGGTTGACATGGTCGAGGGCCCGACAATGACGGGTTCAGGGCGCGGCGTCTTTTGAAGCCTGGCGGCATCGGCGGTCCGCACCGTCAATGCCACCCGGCTCGATTTGGATTGAGAGGCGTCCGGCTTCCGCCGGAGCCTCTTGCGTAACTAGAAAACGATCTTCGCCGCGAGCTGGATATCGCGAGGGAGATTGTTCTGGCTGGTGACCCTGCCGAACGTGGTGTTCCTCGGGTTGGTGTCCGCGTCGTTGAAATAGGTCTGGTTGAACGCGTTCAGGAACTCGACATTGAACTGCGCACGAACGCTGCCGGCCAGGCGCACCTGCTTGACCAGCGAGATGTCCCAGGTTTTCAGCGCCGGCCCGCGGATGCCCTCGATGCGCGACGGGAAATAGCGGACGTTGCTCGCGAGCTGGATGCGTGGATCGTTGCGCTGCTTGGTCAGGTCGTCGACGCCATTGGTCTGCACCGCCGCATCGTGGAAGTAGAAGCCGCTGGTGTCGAACACCGGCTGATCCGTGTTGTTCGAGTAGCGGACCGTCAGGTTGGCCGGATCGCCGTTGTAGTAGAGGTTCCCGAAACCGATCGGGCGGCCGCTCTGAAACTGGCCGATCGCCTGCAGGCTCCAGCCGCCAATGAACGCATCGGTGAACCGGTTGGCGTTGCTCATCCAGTGACGTCCCTGCCCGAACGGCAGCTCCAGGATGCCGCTGATTGAGAGCCGCTGCGGCACGTCGGACGACGACGGGCGCTTTTCGTACTCGGTATCGGTGACGTTCAGCCTGGAGACGCGCTCGGTGAACTTCGACCAGGTGTATCCGGCGAGGAGCATGTAGCCCTTCGTGAAGCGCCGCTCGATTTTGACCTGTCCCGACTTGTAGGCGGTGGTTCCATTGCTGTCGCTGGTGGTGACGCCGGTGAACTGCGGGTATGGCTTCAGCAGCTGTCCGCGCGTCACCGAGCCGTTGAGACCCGTGCCGGGAATCAGGCCGGCAAATGGGTCCGTGACGTTGGCGCCCAGGAAGTCAATCGTCGCCTGATTGCGGACCCGGCTGGTGGACAGGTACTGCGCGGGGATCGGGTTGAGGTCCACGTCGGTCGTGAGGTCGTAGCCCCGGCTACCCGCGAATCCCAGATCGAGCAGCCATTGGCCCGGCAGCTCACGCTGCACGCTGATGGTGTAGCGCGCGTTCTGGCCGTTCCTGAAGTCGAGCGGCGCGAACCGGCCGGCCGTCTGACCGAGGAATGTGTTCGGTCCCTCAGACGCGCCGACCGGCGCGAGCACGCCAGCGGGGTATGGATTCGCGAGCGTCGCGCGGAACGTCAATCCCAAATCGTCGCTCGCGACCAGGGCGGTGTTCTGCGAGAAGCCGGGCTGGAGCACGCCGCCGATGATGAACGGGATGGCGTAGACGCCCACGCCGCCGCGGACGACCGTTTTCTGGTTCAACTGGTATGCGAATCCAACCCGGGGCTGGACGTTGTTCTTGTCGGCATTCCAGAATCCCGGATTGCTGTCGGACGCGAAGAGCAGGCCGCCGCGGGGATTGAAGGCGGACACGGCCAGCTCCGGAATCGGGCTAACGGCGTAGGCCGCCCTGGCGGCTGCCGCAATCGCGATCTCCGCGTTCGGATCGAAGCCGCGCACGTTTCGATTCTGGTCTTCTGTGGTGGCTCCCTCGTACTCATACCGGATGCCGAGATTCAACGAGAGCTTGTTCGAGACCTTCCAGTCGTCCTGGACGTAGAGGCCTTGGAACATGCTGTAGTTGAGCCGCTGGGCGTTGCGATCGATCGACCCGCCGCTCGGAAGCCCGAGGAGGAACGAGGCGAAGTCCTGTCCGAACAGCGCCGTCGAGTTGTCCTGCGCCCTGGTGAAATTCGAGCGGAACTGGTAATCACCTCCGGCCCGATTCGGATTGAAGCTGAACTCCTTGTACATCCGCCAGTCGTATCCGGCCCGGATCGAGTGGCTTCCCGCGAGCCGCGTGTAGGTCGGCTGGAACGAGTAGATGCTGTGGGTGGTGGTCGACGACAGGTTGTCTCCGATGCTCGAGAAGCCGCCGATGTCGACGAGCGGGAAGTATCGGGAACCGCCGAAGAGCGAGGTCACGCTCGGGGTGAACCCGAGCGACGCCGGGTCGACCAGCCCCTCGTGCTGCCGCACGTTCGGCTCCTGGAACCGCTGCCAGCCGACCCGCACGTCGAGGAGCGATCGCGGGCTCATCGTGTAGACGTGGTCGGCGGTCACGCCGTCGTTGACCCGATAGAGAAAGTTTCCGGTCGGGACCACGCCGTTGACCTCGCCGAAGTACGCGCCCCGTGATTCGCGCCGGTTGTTGCGCGTGTAGCGCGCGAATACCTGCTGCTTGTCGGTCAGGCGATGATCGACGCGGGTCGAGATCGAATAGAAGGTGTCGGTGCGCGGATTGGTCGAGAAGTAGTTGTTGGTGCCGAGCGTGCCGGGCTGGTTCGGCTCGGGAAAGTACTTGAGCAGCTGCAGCGCGGTCTGGCTGATTCGGTTCGACGGGATGATGTTGCCGGCGAACGGGGTCCGCACCACACGCGCGCCGACGCGCTGAGCGGTGGCAGGATCGTAGATCTGGATGTTCTGCGCGAGCAACTCCGAGAAGTCGCCATTCCGCATCGCCAGCGACGGTACGGTTCGCGGACCCGGCTCCGGAAACTCGTCGTAGAGCCATTCGACCGCGCCGAAGGCGAACGTCCGGTTGTGCCCGTCGTACAGACCGGGGATGACCACCGGTCCGCCGACGGAGAAGCCCGGCCGATCGTAGGTCACCTTGGGCTTCGCGGCCCCCGCCTTCTTGACGAAGAAGTCGGTGGACGAGAGGCTGTCGCGCCGCAGGTACTCGTAGACTTCCCCCTTCACGCGGTTCGTGCCGCTCTTGAGCGTCACGTTGACCAACGCGCCGGCGGTGTGGCCTTCCGCGGCGTCGAAGCTCGCGGTCGAGACCTTGAATTGCTGCACGGCGCCGGCCGGCGGCACAAAGGCGACGCGGCGGCCGCTCGCCATGTTCGGCGAGCCGTCGAGGCTGAACTCGTTGCCGCCGGTGGATCCGTCGGCATTGATCGAGGAGGTGCCACCGTTGTCGAACGGCCGAGAGAATTTCAGGTCCCCCGTATACGCCACACCCGGCACGAGCCGCGTCAGCACGAAGGGGTTGCCGTCGGAGAGCGGCATCAGCGAGATCTGCTTCTCGTTGATCACCTGACCGACCGACGCGCTGCGGGTTTCGAGCAACGGCGCCTCGGCGGTCACCGACACGGTCTCTTCCATGCGTCCGACGTCGAGACGGAGGTCGACATTGAGGCGATCCCCAATCCGCACGTCGAGGCCATCGCGGACCACTTTCTTGAACCCCGAAAGCTCGGCCGACACCGAGTAGCGGCCCGGTGTCAGGTACAGGATCGAATAATCACCTTCGCCGTTGGTGGTCGTCGTCGAGGTGACGTTGGTGTCGACATTCTTCGACGTCACCGTCACGCCCGGCATGCGGCCGCCGGATTCGTCGGTGATTCTGCCACTGATCGCGCCGCGGGGATCCTGTGACAACGCGGGCGCCGCGAATGCGGCCGCCAGCACGATCACGAGCAAGCAGACACGTTTCATTACCGCTCCTCCAGGACACGTGGTATTGACGGGGTTTCCCGGCCGCAGACTCCGGGCAGGCAAGAAGAAACCACACTTTGGCGCTAAAGTAAAACCCCAGTCGACGGTGATTTCGACGATTCACACTTTCAGGACACAGTGTCGATGCGCGTTCTCAACCAGATCTGGCCGAAATCCACCCGGCCGCGCCCGATCGTCGTCATCGGTGCCGGCGGCATCGTGCGCGCCGCGCACCTGCCGGCGTATCGCCGGCTCGGCTACCCGGTCGCCGGGCTGTTCGATCTCAACCTGCGCGTCGCCTCGGAGACGGCGGCCGAGTTCGGCATCGGCCGCGTGTATTCGACACTCGAGGAGGCCTGCGGCGTCGAGCGCGCCGTGTTCGACCTTGCCGTACCCGGTGATCAGATCCTCTCCATCGTCGAGCGGCTCCCGGTTGGGTCGGCGGTGCTGATGCAGAAGCCGATGGGGCCCGATCTCGCCGAGGCGCGGCGCATCCGCGCATGCGCGCACGCTCGCCGCCTGACCGCCGCGGTCAATTTTCAGCTGCGCTTCAGCCCAGGCATGCTCGCGCTGCGGGACCTGCTCGACCGTGGAGAGCTTGGCACACTCGTCGACATCGAGGTGCGCATCGTCATCGACCAGCCCTGGCACACGTGGAGGTTCCTTTATGGGGCGCCACGGCTGGAGCTGCCCTATCACTCGATTCATTACCTCGACGCGATTCGCGGGATCGCCGGTGATCCCGAGGGCGCCTACTGCCGGACGCTTCGCCATCCTGAATTGCCCGCGCTGACCGACACGCGCAGCTCGATCATCCTGAACTACGGCGAGCGTATCCGCTGCTCGCTGGTGCTCAATCACACGCACCGCGCCGGTCCGCTGCACCGCGCGTCGCAAATCGTCGTCGAGGGAACCGCCGGCGCCGTCCGGCTGACCTGGGGCGTCAACCTGTCCTATCCGACCGGTCCGCCCGACACGATGGAGATTTCACACGGCGGCGAATGGCGCCCGGAGACGCTGCGCGGGTCCTGGTTCACCGAGGGGTTCGAGGGGCCGATGTCGAACCTGCAGCGCGCCGCCGCCGGCGAGGACTCGACGCTGGTCAGCTCGGTGGACGACGCGATCAAGACGATGGCGCTGGTGGAGGCGTGCTACCAGTCGAGTGAGAGCGGCGGGGTGCCGATACCGGCGTGGGAGTGACGGGCTCGGGGCCCGGGGCCCGGGGTCCGGGATCCGGGATCCGGGGCTCGGGACTCGGAGGGCCTGGGATGGACCGGGGCACAATCCCAGTCGGCCGGCGAAGAGTCCTCCGGATTGGACCCCGGACCCCGGCCCCCCTACCGTGCGCCGTGCGACCGAGCCCCGAGGACTTCATGACCCGCATCGACTCACACGTGCACTTCTGGAAATACCACCCCGCGGCCTACCCGTGGATCGATGACACGATGGCGCCGTTGCGGCGCGATTTCCTGCCTGCGGACGTTGCCCCGGAGTTGCGCGCCGCGGGGTTCGACGCCTGCGTCGCCGTGCAGACGGCACACACGATTGACGAGACACGGTGGTTGCTCGAGCTGGCCGACCACGACCCGCTCATTGCCGGCGTGGTGGGCTGGGTCGATCTGCAGTCAACGGATGCGGACGCGCAGCTCGAAACGGTGGCCAGGCACCCGAAGCTGATCGGCATCCGGCACATCGTCCAGGCGGAGCCCGGCGGGTTCCTCGCACGCGCCGATTTTCGCCGCGGCCTGGGCCGCCTCGAACGGCTGGGACTGCCGTATGACGTCCTGGTATATGCGCGGCAGCTTCCGGAAGCGGTAGACTTCGTCGCGGCCTTTCCCGGCCAGCGGTTCGTGCTCGACCATCTTGGCAAGCCGGACATCCGAGCCGGCGCCTTCGACGAGTGGCGCCGCCATCTCGATCGGCTGGCGCGATTTCCGCACGTGTTCGCTAAACTGTCAGGTCTCGTGACCGAGGCCGACTGGCATGGCTGGACCGCGGCGCAGCTGCACCGCTACATCCATGCGGCGATCGACGCTTTCGGCGCGGAGCGGCTGATGATCGGGTCGGACTGGCCGGTCTGCACGCTGGCGGGCCGATACGGCGCGGTCATGGAGGTGGTGACGACGGCGCTTGACGGCCGGACCTCGGTGGAGCGTGATGCCGTGCTGGGCGGCACGGCGCGCGCGTTCTGGAATCTTGGCGTGTCCGGCTGAACCCGGACGGGTGTTCTCTCAGGGAGCGGACTTCATGAAGCGAGTGCTGGCGGCAATCCTGGTCCTGACGGCGACGGCATGCGGCGGCGGCGCCAAGCCGGCGACCTCCTCGTCGGCTCTCACCATCGCGGTGATTCCAAAGGGGACCTCCCACACCTTCTGGCAGAGCATCCATGCCGGCGCCAACCGCGCCGGCAAGGAGCTCGGCGCCGAGATCATCTGGCGCGGGCCATTGCGCGAAGACGACCGCGACTCGCAGGTGTCGGAGATGGAAACCTTCATCAGCCGCGGCGTCTCCGGGATTACGATCGCGCCGCTCGATGAGAGCGCGCTCAAGGGACCCGTGGACGAAGCCATCGCCCACAAGATTCCGGTCGTGATCTTCGACTCCGGCCTCAAGGGCGATAACTTCGTCAGCTTCGTTGCGACCGACAACGAGAAGGGGGGAGCGCTCGGCGGCGAGCGGCTGGTGGAAGTCCTGCACGGCAACGGCAAAGTCCTGCTGCTGCGCTACGCCGAGGGACACGACAGCACGACCAAACGTGAAGAAGGCTTTTTGACCGCGATGAAAGCGCACCCCGGCATCCAGGTGGTCAGTTCCAATCAGTACGTCGGCACGGACGTCGAAGAGGCCTACAAGCGGATCGAGTCGATCCTCAGCGGCTACAAGAAACCGGATGGCTCGCTCAGCGTAGACGGCATCTTCCTCGTCAACGAGTCGTCGTCGTTTGCCGCCATGCGCGTGCTGCAGGACAACGGCTGGGCGGGCAAGCTGAAGTTCGTCGGGTTCGACTCGTCGGACAATCTCGTCAAGGCCTTGGAGGCGCGCATGATGGACGGCCTGGTCGTGCAGGATCCCGTGCGAATGGGCTACCTCGCGGTCAAGACGCTGGTCGCGCACATCAAGGGCGAGCCGGTGGAGAAGCGGATCGACACCGGGGTACACGTGGCCACGCCCGACAACATGAAGCAGCCGGAGATCAACGCGCTCCTGCACCCGGAACTGGCGAAGTGACCGAGGACCGGCTCGCCGCGGCTCCCCCGCGCTTTCAGATGAGCGGCATCCGAAAGGCGTTCGGTGCGACGATCGCGCTCGGCGGCGTGGATCTGTCGGTCGCGTCGGGTGAGATCTGCGGACTGATCGGTCAGAACGGCGCCGGGAAGAGCACCCTGATGAGCATCCTGGCCGGGGCGCTGAAGCCCGACGCCGGGCGCATGTCGATCGACGGCGCTCGATTCGACCCGCAGAGCCCTCTCGACGCGCGCCGCGCCGGCGTCGCGATGATCTATCAGGAGCTGTCGCTCGCTCCCCATCTCTCGGTCATGGAAAACATCCTGATGGGCGCCGAGCCGATGCGCTTCGGCCTGATCGATTGGGCGACGATGCGGTCGAAGGCGGTGCTCGCGCTGGCCGAGCTCGGGCACGACGACATCGCACCGGATGCGCCGGTTGCCAGCCTGTCGGTTGCGGCTCAGCAGCTGGTCGAGATCGCGAGGGCGATCGCGGTTGGCTGCCGCGTCCTCGTGCTCGACGAGCCGACCAGCAGCCTGGGCCGGCACGACGTCGAGAGCCTGTTCTCGCTGCTCCGCCGCCTGCGCGCGCAGGGCCACGCGATCGTCTACATCTCGCATTTCATCGAGGAAGTGAAGCAGGTCGCGGATCGGTTCATCGTGCTGCGCGACGGCCGGAACGCGGGCGAGGGAGCCACCCAGGACGCCACCCACGACGAGATCGTGGCCCTGATGGTCGGACGGACGGTCGGCGATCTCTTTCCGCGTTCGCCGCGCCGCCGCGGCGAGCCGATCCTCGAGGTCGCCGCGCTCGAGCCCGGCTCGGCGTCGTTCACGCTGCACCGGGGTGAAATTCTCGGCATCGCCGGGCTGATCGGATCCGGCCGCACCCGGCTGCTGCGGACGCTGTTCGGCCTGGCGCCGGTTCGCAGCGGCCGGGTCCGCCTCGGTGTCTACAGCGGCGCGGCAAGTCCGCACAGCCGCTGGCGTCAGGGGATGGGGCTGCTCAGCGAAGATCGGAAGGAAGAAGGACTCGCGCTCGGTCTCGACATCGCCGACAACGCGACGATGACGCGGCTGTCGCCGTTCGGCGCGCTCGGCCTGGTGCTCGGCGGACGGCAGCGC
>JBDTSX010000042.1:0-14724 GCA_039930925.1 Acidobacteriota bacterium
GGCAACCGCCTTCTGACTGACGGCGGGGGCGTCGGCGCGCTGGCGCGGTTCGACCGCGACGTCCTCAGCCACCCGGGCGCCCGCTGGCTGATGATCCTCGAAGGCATCAACGACATTGGTGCGCTCGCGCAGCCAGCCGGCGCGGCACCTCCGGCCACCGCGGATGATCTCATCTGGGCCCTGCAGCAGATGATCGAACGGGCGCACACCCACGGCCTCAGGGTGGTCGGCTGCACGATCACCCCTTACCAGGGTGCCGGGTACTACCGCGACAACGGCGAGGTGATTCGCGAGGCGGTGAACCGTTTCATCCGGACCTCTGGCGCGTTCGACGCGGTCGTCGATTTCGAGGCAGCAACCAGGGACCCCAACAACCCCAAGCAGATGCGTCCCGAGTTCGATCCCGGCGACCACCTGCACCCGAACGATGCCGGGTACAAGGCGATGGCCGAGGCGATCGATCTCGCCATCTT
The DNA here is from genome assembly GCA_039930925.1 of Acidobacteriota bacterium. Classification (GTDB taxonomy): domain Bacteria; phylum Acidobacteriota; class Vicinamibacteria; order Vicinamibacterales; family 2-12-FULL-66-21; genus JALZOC01. The sequence goes on from JBDTSX010000042.1 coordinate 474, forward strand.
CACCCGCAAGGCAAAGGGCAAGTCGTAGCGCCCAGACCAGTGGATTCCAGCGAGGCCACGTGTGACTTTGTCCATCACCCGCCTTCGCATCCGCCACTGGCGGTACCTGCCGCTGTTCCTGATCTACACCATGGCGTCTTCACGCCAGGCGCGCAGGACGCCCGGCTTCGTGGCCGGCTGGGTCGGGACATCCGGGTCAACGACCTTCTGGACCACGACACTGTGGCGCGACGACGGGACACTGAAGGCATTCCGCGACCAGGACTGGCATCGCGCCGCCATGTTGAAGCTGCTCGACTGGTGCGACGAGGCGGCGGTCGCGCGCGTGCAGCAGGAAGATGAGCGCCTCCCCGACGGAAGCGGCGCCTACGATGGCCTGTTGTCCCGAGGACGCCTCTCCAAAGTGCGCCACCCCTCGGCAGCCCATGCCGCCGGGCAGCTCGCCGCCGACGGGCGCGCTCCGCGAGCCGGGCAGCATCTTCGTCCCGCGGCTTCATAGCGATACGGACACGTCGCGAGGCGTGGAATACTCGTAGAGATCCTGTTCCGAGACCGGCACGGCCCGCGGAAGTGGGATCCAGGACCGTTCCGGCGCTGCCCCTCGAGCCAAAGGAGATCCCATGCACCGGGCCGCACGTACCACTCTTTGGGCTGCGATCGCGATGGTCTGCGGCGCAGTCTTCACCGTCGGTTCTGCGGCCCCGATCCGACCCCTTCAGTTGGCGGAGCAGACGGCGACGCAGAGTCCGGCAACGGACGCGGCTCCACCCGCCGCACGCGGTTCGGCGCGGCCCCGTCCGGCCGTGGAACCGAAGCGGGCCGAAGAGCTCTACGTCAGCACGAACCCGAAGGACCACGCGCTCGGTTACAACTTCACGCGGGATGTGGAGGCCAAGGCGGTCACGGACAGGCGGTATGCAGAGGCCAGCCGCGGCGTGATGGACTTCAGCAGGATCACCTACCGGAGCAGGATCGGGGATCTCGACATTCCCGCCTATCTCTTTCAGCCGCTCCAGAAGCGTGGTCTCCGCGGACACGCGGCGCTGGTCTGGATCCACGGCGGCGTCCATGGCAACTGGGGCATCGGGATGTTTCCCTTCGTGAGGGAAGCGGTCGCCCGCGGCTACGTCGTCATCTGTCCCGAATACCGAGGCAGCACCGGCTTCGGCGAGGCATTCCACGACGCGATCGACTACGGCGGCTACGAAATCGACGATGCGATGAGTGCGGTGGACTATCTGAAAACGCTGCCCTACGTGGATCAGGATCGGCTGGGCGTGATGGGATGGAGCCATGGCGGATACATCACGCTGTTTTCCGTGTTCCGCGACAAGACCCCGTTCAAGGCGGCGGCGGCGATCGTGCCGGTCACGAACCTGGTGTTTCGCCTCTCCTACAAGGGGCCGAGCTATCAACGCGACTTCGCGACGCAGGCCCGCATCGGCGGGCTGCCGTTCGAGAAGCGCGCCCTGTACATCGAGCGTTCGCCGCTCTACCACGTCGACAAGTTACAGGTACCGCTGCTGGTGCACGTCGCGACCAACGACACCGACGTCGACTTCGTCGAAGATCAGCAGATCATCGATGCCCTGCGGTCGCGCAAGCCGCAGCTCGCCGAAACGAAAATTTATGTCGATCCGCCGCCGGGCGCGGCGGGCGGCGGTCACACGTTCAGCCGGCGGGTGGACGAGACGACCTTGTTGCGGCGCGATACGCCGGAACAGGTAGACTCGTGGAACCGCACGTGGTCATTTTTCGAGTGGCACTTGCGGCCGTACGACGATCGATCGTCCGCGACGCGGTACTGAGCTGGCGGCGGGGCGCGGGTGCGAGTGCATCGGATCGGCCGAGAATGTAATTTGACTGGCGAAATCCGGCTGCGACGTCTCCGCCGCGTGAGGCAGCGGCCCGAGATTCAGCGTCAGTCTTCATTTGTCGTCGGGAACGGTAATTGCGAAGCCCGCGGCGTCGGATTACGACTGGAGGCGGCAGATGGAACGTAGTGCGGAGATCGGTTCCTCGATATTCGTCAAGGGGGAGATCACGGCCGGCGAAGACCTCGTAATCAGCGGCCGCGTGGACGGTACCGTCACGATGGTCGGTCACACGCTCACGGTCAATGCCGGAGCGGAAGTGATGGCGGACTTGCAGGCGCGCACCATCCAGGTGTCGGGCAAGGTACTCGGCGCCGTGTCCGCTGAGGAGCGGATCGAATTGACCCCGGGCGCGGACGTGGAGGGCGCGCTGACGGCGCCGGTCCTGCTCCTGCGCGAGGGGGCCACCTTCCAGGGCACCGCCGAGACGACACGGAGCGCCGAGCGCCGCAACCTGCAGCTCGCGTCCTGAATCGACGGTGGCCTGGAGGCCGCCGTGAAGAGTAGTGTGGTGCGGTGATGCACACAATTCTTCGTCATCCGTCGCTCGCCAGCGTCGTTGCCGCGGCCATGTCCCTGGCTGGACTGTCGGGGGCCGCCGCATCTCCACGCGAGGCGCGCGCGCAGGGCGCCGCCGCGGAGAGCCGGACCGGTGGTCTCCGCGCCGCTGCAGTCAAAGTGGATATCACGCCGTCGAATCCGCAATGGCTGCTCGGCTATCAGGCGCGGCAGTCCACCGGCGTCCTCGATCGCATCCACCACCGCGTTGTCGCGCTGGACGCCGGCGGCGCGCAGTTCTATCTGATCTCGAGCGATCTCTGCCTCTTCTCGCCGACGCTCTACGACAGCGTGACGCGCGACCTGCAGAAGGAGACCGGTATCGATCCGAAGCAGGTGTGGTGGAGTGTCACGCACACGCACGCGGCGCCCGAGGTCGGACCTCCCGACATGTACAAGGTGCTGCTGGGACGCTCGGATCATGATTGGGACCGCGACTATACCGCCCTCGTCACGAAGGCTTTGATCGACGCGGTTCGAACAGCCAGGGATCGCCTGGAGCCTGCGCGCGTGGCGTTCGGGACAGGAATCTCGATGGCCAACATCAACCGCCGCGCCAAGGACGTGGACGGCAAGGTCTCGCTCGGTCTCAATCCCGATGGTCCGGCGGATCGCCAGTTCAACGTGATCCGGCTCGATCGGCCGGACGGCAGCCCGATCGCCCTCGTCGTCAACTACGCCATGCACGGGACGGTGATGAGTGGGCAGAACCTGAGCGTCAGCGGCGACGCGCCCGGTGTCGTCACGGACTATCTCGAGCAGAAGCTCGGTGGCACGGTCCTCTACATCAATGGCGCCGCCGGTAATCTCGCGCCGATCTACTCGGTCTATGCGAGCGCGAGCGCCGGTCACCTGCCGCAGTTCAGGGTGCTGCTCGGCGATCGCATTCTCGCGGCGGTCGGCTCATTGGCGCCGGGCACGAGGGACGTGACGCTGCGGCACGCGGAGCGGATGGTGGACACACCGCGCAAACCGGGGCTGACCTGGCCGGACGAGCTCGGCCCCTACTCCACAACCGACGGCGCGGGGATGGTCCGGCTGCCGGTCCGCTTTCTGCGCATCAACGACACGGTGATCTGGTCGGCGCCGGTCGAGATGTTCTGCGAAATTGCCATGAACGTGCGCGACCGGTCGCCGTTCTCGCACACCGTCTATTTCGGCTATACGAACGGATGGTTCGGCTACCTGCCGACCGCCAGGGCCTTCGAAGAAGGGGGCTACGAGCCGAATACCTCGCCTTTCACTCCGCAGGTCGAGAGGGACGTCAGCGAGACGGTGACCGCCTTCATCCAGGGGTTTCGCCGGTAGGGTTGCTTGACGACGCCCGTCGAATCCGGATCCCGGATCCCGGTCCCCGGTGCCCCCGGTCCTCCGCCGCTACCGCAGAATGAACTTGCTGCCGTCCCAGACGAACTCGCAGGGTCGATCGTCAGACGCATTCCCGGCCGGCTTCGGTGTCCCGGTGCGCACCGCCTCATCCAGTCCGTTCTTGAACAACTGCGCCCCCTTGTAGCTGCCGGGCGCGCCGGTGAAATGTGCCGCCGTGCACGACCCCGGTAGCTGTGCTCGCGCCGCCGTCAGGATCCGATCACGATGCGCCGACGCCTCGGACCAATCCGCGAGGAGCGATCGGCTGTGCAGCAGTGCCACGGTGAGCAGGGCCATCCCGCCGACCGCCACCACGGGCATCATTTTGCGCCACAGCGCTGCCGCGGCCACTGCTGTCACCGCAAGGAACACCGCCCATCCCACCATTGGTAGATAGAGATACCTGGAGCCTTCCAGATTCGCGCTGATGAAGAGGTACCCAAGTGCCGGTGTGGCGGCGATCGCCGGCCAGATCGCCGGTGCGATAGCGGCAGGGTTCAACCTGCCACGCCGGCCGGTGACGATCGGCAGCACGGCGAACAGGACGACCGCGAATGCGAAGGCAATCGCCACGAGCGGCGTGTTGGTGCTCGATTCGGCGGCGAACGGCACCGCCAGCGTTCCGTAACTCCGCGACAGCAATTCCTTGACGGCATATCGCGTCAGGAGGGGATGCGGTGCGTTCCCGACCGGGGGTCGCAGGATCACCCGCCAGAACATGTAGGCGGCGCAGGTCATCGTGACACCTGCCAGTGCCGCCAGCTCGCTTCGGGATGGGCGCCGGGCCGTCCAGCGAGCCAGCGACGCGACGATGAGCAGCGCGGGGAGCGCCGCGGCGGTCTCCTTCGTGAGCATCGCAAGAATGGTGAGAAACGCCAACGCCGCCATCCGTGGCGCGCGGAGCTCAGGACCCGCCGCGAAATACACATTCAGCGTCGCGAGCACCAGCGTCGTCATCATCACGTCGAATACGCCAGACGCCCAGGCGACGCTTTCGATCTGCGTCGGCCAGATCAGGAACACCAGGGCGGCCAGCAGCGCGGCTGCCTGTCCCGCCCCCATCTGCCGCGCCAGCCTCGCCGTCAGGGCGCCGTTGACGCCATGCAGCGCGATATTGAGGCCGTGAACGACCGCGGCGCCGGCCCCGGTCATGAAGAGCAGTCGCCAGATGAGCAGCGGAACCGGTCTGACGAACTCATGCGTCGGCGCAACGAGTTCGCCGCGCATGGCGCGGTCCGAGAGGACGAAGTCATCCGACAGGAATCCGATCCGCAGTGCGGGCCAGTACAGCCCGAACGCGACCGCCAGCGCGCCGCCGAGCACGAACCACGGGAAGACGCCGGGCGCCGCCGGCGCCGCCCCGTCAGGCGCGCGCCGGCTGAGGAGGGCAGCGAGGGCCAGCGCCGCCACGATCATCAGCGATGACTCGATGTGGTGACGACGGACGTCAAAACGCTGAAGAAAGTAGGCGGCGATTTGGAAGAGCGCTCGAGCGGTGGCGCCGGCCAGGGCAATTCGAAGCAGCAGTCGCACCGAGTTGCCGCGGTCGGACATCGCCCGGGATTCTATCGTGACGGGCTAAATTTGATGGCGTGAGACGATCGGCTCCGGCGGTGTTCGCGTGCCCCTGCGCCTCGACCCGGTGCGGCGGGAGGCTGGATCACACGGCGCGGATCCAGGCGCTCAGCGCTCCAGGGAGCGCAGGCACTGAGCGGCCGTCCAGTGATCGCCAGGCTGATGGCAGAACGAGCAAATCCGCCGTCGCTCGTGGGTGCGTCTCCCGCCATTGTCGGCCCGCTTGCGGCGCTCCGGCTGAGCCAGCCGGCGCGCCTCCATCTGCCTGACCATCTCGTCGTTGACCGAGGTCGCCTGCCGCTCCGTGAGATTGCGCTGTTCCATAGGGCTCGTCAATGTACCCATATGGCTGACAGCTCGGCTGTTCTGTCTGGCACAGATCGGCAAAGGCCATCGAACACGTTCCCGCTGGCCGTCATTTCGCGGCCGGTGCCTCGTAGAGACGCATCAGCCGCATCGACCACGGAGGAGCGCCCTCGCCGGAAGCCGTCTCCGTGATCCGCACAAATCTCGCGGGGACCGGTGCGAACGGGACGACGGTCATTCCCGGCGCCCCCTCGCCCTCAGCCACGGGTGCGCTCCATGCCGCCCCGTCGGACGATACCTGCACCTGATAACGGCGCGGGAATGTCCACTGCGGCGGCGCACCCCCGCGTCCGCCGACCGTCGACGACGTGAATTGGATTTCGGTCAGGACCCTTGGCGCCGGGAGCTCGATCTGAAACCACATGCCGGCCTGTTGCGGCACGCCGGTCGTCCAGCCCAGGAAGCTGAGTGCGCCGGCGGCGTTGCCGATGAAGTTGTACCCTCCCTCGGCGTTTGGTTGAGGCGCCGGGCGTGAATCGTGGCTGGCGGTGATCTTCCAGGACCCATCCGGCACCAGCGGTTGCGGGAGCGACGCGTTCAGCTCCCCGATGGTCCACGGAGTCGCTCGGCCGGGAGTCGCCCCCCGCACCCTGGCCACGTCGTCCGCCGTCGCGAGCGTTCCGGTGTTCCCGAAACTGGTGCGCACGTAGGACGTGATGTCCGCGATCCACTGATCCTTGTTCGAACCCATCGCCACCATGACCTGGGGATAGGCGATGCCGTTGACCGGGCCGGAGAGTCCGTGCATCACGCTCTTGATCACGTAGTCGCGATGGCCGTTGACGCGTGCTGATCCGGCGAGCGATGGCGCCAGCGTCGCGCCCGCGGCTCCTCCCGGTGCGGGCGTGCCTCGCCCGTCGTCGCCGTGGCACGAGTAGCACAGCTCGGTATAGATCGTCCGTCCTCGCTCGAGGCTGGTCTGCTGATCGGTCGTCAGCGGCGCGCCGCCGCGGCCGCCGCCCCGCCCGCCGGCGGCCGGCGGATTCAGAATCCGGTCGGCGACGAACTGGACGCCGCGCGCCTGATTGCCTTCCATCGCCGCCTTGACCGCCGCCGGCGCGTCCGCCACCTTCAGGACGTTCATCGTCAAAATCGCCTGGATCACCACGTCGGCGTCCGTGTCCTTCGACAGCACGCGATAGTCGGCGGCCAACGATTTGTCGCCAGCCTTGTAGAGTGTTTCGCTGGCGCGCAGCGCCTGCCTCCGCATGCGCGGATCGGGATCGCCCATCAGGTCACGCGTCAGCCCGGCGCTCAGTGCACCGACACCCTCGAGCGTCCAGAGCGCATGGATGCGAGCGAGCGGATTCTTCGAGGTGCGTGCGATCGTCTGGAGTGCCGGCGCGATCGACTGATCCTGCTTCAGCACGAGGAGCTGCTGCGCCGTGTCGCGCCACCAGCCGTTCGGATGCGACAGATGCGCGACCAGCTGTGACGGGGTCTCGTTGAGCATCTGGGGCTGGATCCGATCGCGAGCGATCCCGTCGTAGGTGAGCCGCCAGATGCGGCCGTGCCCGGTCACCTTGTCCAACTGGTACTGCTTGATCTTTTCGCGCAGATACGTGCCCTGTTTCGCCCACTCCGCCCCCTCGATCATGCCGCGATACATGTCGGCGATGTAGATCGTGCCGTCCGGGCCGGTCGTGACATCCGTGGGACGGAACAGCGGATCGAGCGATCGAATGAACTCGGCTCGCGGATAGACGTTGCGCAGCTGGGTCAGGCCCTCGGTCCGGGTCGGACGAAGTCGCCGGACGCTGCGTGACACCACTTCGCCGTACAGATAGTCGCCGATGAGGTCCTTCGGCAGCCGGTCGCCGCGATAGATCTCGTTACCCGCGGCGGCGGTGGCGTAAATCAGTGAGCCGTCGGGCATCCGGGTGCCCGGCAGCCCCGCCTGGATATCGCCGATCAGAATCGGCGCGCCCCACATGATGTTCAGGTCCGGCTCGAACTGGTCGGGCGTGGCAAAGTTGCCGTAGTGCACCGGGAACTGAAAGTAGCCGGGCATCCCGCTCGCTCCGCCCTGGAACCAGACCTTCCCATCGTTATCCTGCGTCACACCCCATTGCGAGTTGTTGGGCCCGGTGGGCTCCTTGAGCAGGCCGTTCGGCGTCCAGCGCAGGCGAAACGCGTTGACGGTGCTATACAGCCAGTTGTCCATCGCCCAGAACAGGCTGGCCTGCTGCGACTCCATGTTGCCCGCCCGCCCGAACGACGTGGCGAAGAGCTCCTTCTTGTCGGCGACGCCGTCCGCGTTGGTATCCGTATAGCGCCACACCTCGTCGGCGTTCGTCTCCATCGTCAGGATGCTGTTGGCGCCGAACGGCATCACGAACCGGGGAAACACCAGTTTGTCCACGAACACCGAATGGCGCTCGTACACGCCGTCGTGATCGCGATCCTCGTGGACGGAGATTCGGCCGACCGGCGGAATCAGATCGATCCCTTCAGGGGTCTGGAAGTAGCCGCGTAACTCGACGACGAACATGCGGCCGTTGCCGTCGAAGGCAATCTGAGCCGGATCTTCGATGATCGGATCGGCGAGCACCGGGTCGAGCCGATACCCGGGCGGAAGCCAGAAGCGCCTGGCTTGTTCGCCGGGCGGCGCCGGAAGGACCGGCGGCCTGGGCGTCAGGTCGGCGCTCGCATTCGCGGGATGGTCGGCCGCGGGTGCCGCTCCAGGGCCCGGACCGCCGCCCGGTGTCTGGATGGCCCCGCGTCCGGCGTTCTGCGCATACGAGATCGGCGCAAGCCTCGACAGCGCCACCGCCGAGAGGGCCGCCAGACTCGCGGCGATCAGGAGATGACGAGGTTCTCGAATCGACATAAGTGCCTCCGAGCGGTGCATTATAGCGCTCGACTTGTCGCCTCATTACCCGTCTCGAGCCCTGGCCGCCTCCGACCGATGATGAGACCGGCGGAGAGAGCGCGTGTCACTCCGGCCCGACGGGAGCAGCCGCATCCTGATGCCGGGTCACAATCGAAATAGCTTGGTTGCGTTTCCGTGCAGAAGTTTCCGTTCGATCGTCTTGCTGCCCGCAAGGCGGCGCAGGGCGGCGATGGTTTGCGCCCCCTGACACGCTGGTCCGGCGCCATCGTGGTCGCTGCAGTCGCTGCCGTAAATCAGCTTGTCCTGGTGGCGGTCGAGAAAGCCCCGCGTGAACTCCTCGTCGCGCGTCAACGCGCCCAGGCCCGATCCCGCCGAAAGATCGCCGTACATATTCGCGTGGTCGCTCAGGTAGCGTTCCGTCAGGCCTCCGCGCGTCACCGGCCCCTTGGGATACAGCACCGACTGATCACGATGGTTCCGGTCGATGTTGGCCCACCAGGTCTGCGCGTGGCCGATGAAATTGACGCGCGGATACTTCGCGAGCATCGTGTCGAAGCGCTCGAACCCATAGTTGTACATCTCGAACTGCCAGTGCATCAGCACCGGCACATGGTGCGCCTGCGCCAGCTGATAGATCCGCTGCATCTCCGGCGAATCGCACTCGACGCCGAACTTCTGCTCCGCAATCACCACCCCGCCGCGGTCGAGATAGCGCGCGATTTCTTTGGTCGCGCCGTCGACGTCCGGCACCTCGTTGGCGCCGAACCGGAACTCCTTCCGATGCGCGCGCGCAAACTCGCGGCACGCCTCGTTGCCCAGGCACTGCGCCTGCAGGCCGTTCGACACGCCGCCGTGGGTCGACGCGGTATTCGCCGGGCGCCCGGCGGGCAGTAGAATCGTCAGCGTTGCGCCCATCGCCCGCTGGTGCGCGAGCAGCACGTCATCCGGGCGCCCGCTGTAGCCGAGATGCTGATGGATATCGATGATCGGCTCGGCGGCTGCGGCAGGCTGTTCGCCGGTGATTGGAGCCGCGGAGGGTTCGCGCACGCCGGCGTACGCCGACGGCTCGGACCCGTGACCGACGAGACCCGCAGCCGCGGCGCCGGACGCGACTAGAAATTCACGGCGGGTGCGACCGCCCGCCGGTTGCGAAGGATGTTGGTGTTGTTTCATCGCCGGATTCGATCCACGGGAGACATTGTGCACGAATCGCCCGCCTCCGGCGCTCGCGTTCGAGGCCGCATCGCCCTGTGCATGGCCATCGCCGCAGCCGCGACCGCCTACGCCTACCAGAGCTCACCCGCCAATCGGCCGTGGCCGCCTGCCGTCCAGACGGTATCGGCCGCATCCCCGCCACTATCTCCTGACGACGCCTTGAAGAGCTTCTATATGCCCCCCGGGTATCGGCTCGAGCTCGTCGCCAGCGAACCTCTTATCCAGGAGCCAGTCGCGATCGACTGGGATCTCGAAGGACGGTTGTGGGCGGTCGAGATGCCGGGGTTCATGAGCGACCTGACCGGATCCAACGAACACGATCCGATCGGCCGTGTCGTCGTGCTCGAAGATCGCGATCACGACGGGCGGATGGACACGCGCACCGTGTTCGCCGACGGATTGGTGCTGGCGAGATCGCTGAAGGTGCTCGACCGTGGTGTGCTGGTCGGCGAGCCGCCGAACGTCTGGCTGATGCACGACACCAATGGCGATCTGCGAATGGACACCAAGGAACTGATCACCAGCGACTACGGCCGCCGCGACGCCGATCCGCAGAACAACGCGAACGGCTTCTACTGGGCCCTCGACAACCGGATGCACACCGCCGGACAGGCCGACATTCAGTTGCGGCTGAAGAACGGCGCCTTCGATGTGCAGCGAACCCTGCCGCGGGGCGAGTGGGGGTTGACGCAGGATGACGCCGGCCGCATCTACCGCAATACCAACGAATCGGCGCTGCATGTCGATCTCGTGCCGACCTTCTACTTCGCGCGCAACCCGAATCTGCTGCGCACGCGCGGCAGCTACGAGCGGCTGGCCGACGACGCCAACGCGCTGAATACGGTGTGGCCCGTGCGGCCGAATCCCGGGACCAACCGGGCCTATCAGACCGGGATCGATCGCCCCGACGGGACGCTGGCCGCCTTCACCGCGGTGTGCGCGCCGATGGTCTATCGCGGCGATCGCCTGCCCGCCGAGCTCTACGGCAACGTCTTCGTCGCGGAGCCCGCCGCGAATCTGGTCAGCCGCATCGTTCTCAGCGACGATGGCACGGCGCTGCGGGCGCGGAAGGCCTACGACAAAGGCGAGTTCCTGGCCTCGACCGACGAGCGCTTCCGGCCGGTCTTTCTGTCGAACGCGCCGGACGGCACCATGTATGTCGTGGACATGTATCGCGGCATCCTCGAGCATCGCATCTCGGTGACGATGTATCTGCGGGATCAGATTCTCGGGCGCCAGCTGATGGCGCCGACCGGGTTTGGGCGTATTTACCGCGTCATGCACGACACCACCCGGCGCGATCCCGCACCGGCGCTCTCGGCCGCCACTCCGTCGCAGTTGGTCGAGACGCTGTCGCATCCCAATGGCTGGTGGCGGGACACCGCGCAGCGACTGCTGGTCGAGCGTGGAGGGGCCGGCCCGGCGGCCGGCACGATCACGCCACCGACGGGCGTCGCAATGCCGACGGCTCGCGATTCGAGCGGCCGCTCGGATTTCGCCAACGCCGTGGTTCCACCCTTGCTGGCCCTGGCGCGCACCGCGACGGATCCGCGGACCCGCCTCCACGCGCTCTGGACCCTCGACGGCATCGACGCCATTGACGCCAACACCGTGACACGTGCGTTGGAGGATCCCTCGCGCGACGTGCGCGCCTCGGCCATCCGCATCGCCGAGCGCTGGCTCGGGGAGGCCAGGCATCCGATACAAGCGGCGGTGCTGAAGCGTCTCGACGACCCGGATTGGAACGTGCGTCAACAGCTGGCCGCGTCACTTGGCGCGCTGCCGCCGGGGCCGCGCGAAGACGCGGTGGTCGCGCTGCTGGAGCGATACGGGGACGATCCGATCGTGATGGACGCGGCACTCAGCGGGATCCGCGGCAGCGAAGCCGCCGTGCTCGACCGGCTGATCCGCCGTACGGGCCGGCAGACGCCGCGACCGGCGGCGGGGCCCCGCGAGAGGTAAGATGGGAGATCCGCGGGGAAATAAATGCGCCTCTCGATCAGCCAATGATCCCAATACCCGGCTTGCGCCGCACCCTGACGGTCGTCGCCTCGATAGTGCCCGGCTCCAGCCGGACCGTGACGGTCGCCGGGTCCGTAGTGTCCGGCTTTAGCCGGAGCGTGACGATGCAGGTGGTCGTCGCGATCGCCGCGCTGGCGCTTGGCGCCGCGTCGATCGACCTCGCCGCGATCCCGCAGGCCGTCAGGACCCCCACCGGACCGCAATTCACCGACATCACCGCTGCGGCTGGGGTCCGCTTCACGCACAATAGCGGCGCGTTTGGGAAGAAATACCTGCCCGAGACACTCGGATCGGGAGCGGCTTTTCTCGATCTGGACGACGATGGCTGGCAGGACATCCTGCTGGTGAATTCGAAGAACTGGCCCGGCCGCCCTGGCGCGCCTTCGTATCCCGCGCTGTATCGCAACAACCGCAACGGCACCTTCACCGACGTCACGCGGCAAGCCGGCCTGGCGATCGAGATGTACGGGATGGGCGTGGCGGCGGCAGACTACGACAACGATGGGCGCCAGGATATTTACCTGACCGGGCTTGGGCCGAACCGCCTCTTCCACAACACCGGCGCCGGCAAGTTCGTTGACGTCACCGCCCGGGCCGGGGTCGGCGATCCGGGGCTGTCCACGAGCGCGGTCTGGTTCGACTACGATCGGGATGGCCGCCTCGACCTCTTTGTCGCCAACTACGTGCAATGGTCCGTCGCAGCCGATGCGTTCTGTTCGCTCGACGGCAAGACGAAGTCGTACTGCACGCCGGAGTCTTACAAGGGCAGCAGCGGCACGCTCTATCGCAACAAGGGGGACGGAACATTCGAGGACGTCACCAGGAAGTCAGGGCTGTACGATGCCACGACCAAGGGGCTTGGTGTCGCGCTGATCGATTACAACGACGACGGCAACGTCGACCTGTTCCTGGCCAACGATACGCAGCCAAATCGGCTCTATAAGAACAATGGCAACGGCACCTTCACGGACGTGGCGACCACCGCCGGCGTCGCCTTCAACGATGCGGGCGTGGCGCGTGCGGGGATGGGCGTGGACGCCGCGGATTACGACGGATCCGGGCGCCAGAGCCTGGTCATCGGCAACTTTTCCAACGAGATGATCGCGCTCTACTCGAACCAAGGGGCGGGCTTGTTCATCGACGAGGCCCCCGGCTCGGCGATCGGGAAGGCCTCGCTCCTGACGCTGACGTTCTCCTGCTTCTTCCTCGACTACGACCTGGATGGCCTGCTCGATATCTTTGCCGCCAACGGTCATGTCGCAGACGACATCAGCGCCGTGCAGCCGCGCGTCAAGTACGCGGAGCCCGCGCACTTGTTCCGGAACCTGGGCGGCGGGAAGTTCGAGGAAGCCACCCCGCGCAGCGGCGCCGCGCTGCTGCAGCCGGTCGTCGCGCGAGGCGCGGCATACGGCGACATCGACAACGACGGCGATCTCGACCTGCTGATCACCGCCAACAACGGCCCGGCCCGGCTGTTGCGCAACGACGGCGGCAACCAGAATCACTCGGTCCGCATCCGCGCGATCGGTACCGCATCGAACCGCGACGCCATCGGCGCGCGCGTCAAGGTCACGCTCGACAGCGGTGCGCCGGTCACCCGGATGGTGAAGACCGGATCCAGCTACTGCTCGCAGAGCGAGTTGCCGGTGACGTTTGGCCTCGGCCAGCGCGCCACGTTCAAGTCGATCGAGGTGACCTGGCCATCCGGCCGGAAAGAGACCGTCGCGGGCGGCCGTGCCGATCAGTCGATCACCATTCAGGAGGGCAAGGGGATGGTCTCCGCTGTGCCCCTCCGGCGGGGGACCTAGTGGGCTGGCCGCGACTGACCGCACTGCTGCTCGCCGCGATCTGGGCGCTCGTCGGCATCGAACCGGGAACCCCCCGTCAGAATCCACCGGCCGATCGCGAGGCCGCCTACCGGGCCAACAACGTCGGTGTGGCCCAGCTCGAGCGCTACGAGTTCGACGCCGCGGCCGCCTCGTTCCGCAGCGCGCTGTCGCTCGCCCCGGCGATGTCGCTGGCGCACGCCAACCTGGCGATCGCGCTCTTCTACGGGAACGACGCCGACGGCGCGCGCAAGGAGGCGGACGCCGCCGCGGATCAACTCCCCTCCGCTCCGCAGCCGCAGTACCTGCTCGGACTGATCGCGCGCGTGCAGGATCGGCCCGACGATGCGGTGCGTGCCTTCGAGCGGGTGCTGACGCTGGATCCGGCGGACATCGGCGCGAAGGTCAACCTGGGCCAGGTCTATGTGCAGCAGCGCAAGTACGCGGAGGCGATGCCGCTCTTCCGGAGCGCGCTGGCCGCCGAGCCGTACAACGTGACCGCCGCCTACGGCTTGGCGATCGCGATCACTCGATCCGGTTCGGCCGAAGAAGGGCGCGCGGCGATGCAGCGCTTCGAGGCGCTGCGCTCGACCAATTACGCGAGGACGTATTCC
>JBDTSX010000043.1:0-14546 GCA_039930925.1 Acidobacteriota bacterium
ATGTGGTAGCCGCAGAACGGCAGCATCGCCATCGGATCGCGCCGGACCTTGCCGAGGCTGCCGACCGCCGCCGCGGTCGTCTCCGACCCCATCGTGGCCCCCACATAGACGCCGGCGGTCCAGTTGAAGGCCTGGTAGACCAGCGGCATCGTGGTCGCCCGCCGCCCGCCGAAGATGAAGGCGCTGATCGGCACACCGATCGGCGATTCCCAGTCGGCATCGATGATCGGACACTGCGAGGCCGGAGCGGTGAAGCGCGAGTTCGGATGCGCCGCGGTCGCGCCGGTCTCCCGCGCGATCGCCGGGGTCCACGGACGTCCCTGCCAGTCGAGGCATTCCGCCGGCGGCTCGTCGGTCATCCCCTCCCACCACACGCCGCCGTCCGGCGTCAGCGCGACATTGGTGAAGATGCTGTTGCGCGACATCATCGCCATCGCGTTCGGGTTGGTCTTGAGGGAGGTCCCGGGCGCGACGCCAAAGACGCCGGCTTCCGGGTTGATCGCGTGCAGCCGGCCCTCGGCGTCGGGTTTGATCCAGGCGATGTCGTCGCCGACCAGCGACACTTTCCAGTCTTTCAGCGCGGCGGGCGGCACGAGCATCGCCAGGTTGGTCTTGCCGCATGCGCTCGGGAACGCCGCGGCCACGTAGGTCTTCTCCCCGTGCGGATCCTCGATGCCGAGGATCAGCATGTGCTCGGCCATCCACCCTTCGTCGCGGGCCATCGCGGAGGCGATCCGCAGGCCGAAGCACTTCTTTCCGAGCAGCGCATTGCCGCCGTACCCCGATCCGTAGGACCAGATCTCCCGCGTTTCGGGGAAATGCACGATGTATTTATCCGGATTGCAGGGCCAGGGCACGTCCTCGGCTCCTGGGCCGAGCGGCGCGCCGACGCTGTGCATGCACGGGACGACGCGCTTGACGTCCTTGTCGATCTCCCCGAAGACGGGCATGCCGATTCGCGCCATGATGCGCGTGCTGACCACGACGTAGGGCGAATCCGTCAACTGCACGCCAATCTGCGACATCGGCGAGCCGACCACGCCCATGCTGAACGGCAGGACGTACATCGTCCGCCCGGCCATCGCGCCGCTGAACTTCTCTTTCAGCGTCCGCCGCATCTCGTAGGGATTGACCCAGTTGTTGGTCGGACCTGCCGTGTCCTTCGACAGCGAGCAGACGAAGGTGCGCTGTTCGACGCGTGCCACATCGCTCGCGTCGGATCGCGCGTAGTAGCAACCCGGCCAGCGCTCCTCATTGAGCTTGGTGAAGGTGCCGGCCGCGACCATCTGCGCGCACAGCGCGTCGTGTTCTTCCTGCGAGCCGTCCACCCAGTGGATTGCCGCCGGACGGGTCAGCTCGCGCATCTTGTCGACCCATCGCCGGAGGTGCGTGTTTTTCGCGAGCGGCACCGACGGATCGCGGGAGAGCCGGACTGCGGTCACCTTGGGCACTGAAAACCTCTTCTGAAAGGAAACAGCCAGCTTCGATGATATCAACCCTGCGGCCCGCGCGTGTGGCAAGGTCGGTTGCGCCATGCACCGCAAGATGGCGCGGACAGCGGGCGCGGTTTAGGGCACA
This sequence comes from Acidobacteriota bacterium, assembly GCA_039930925.1. Taxonomy (GTDB): domain Bacteria; phylum Acidobacteriota; class Vicinamibacteria; order Vicinamibacterales; family 2-12-FULL-66-21; genus JALZOC01. Next base: position 1,579 of record JBDTSX010000043.1, read on the forward strand.
ATCCCAGCAGATGCCATCAGGACGCCGGAGCAGCCGGCCTGAGCCGAAGCACGTGGCCGCGGCCAGGCCGCCAGGCGATCAGGCTCTCCGGCGCAGGGACCGCGCCACGTTCGTCCTGCAGTCGATTGTGTGCGCGGGCAGCGCCGCCTTCGTCGCCGTATATCTGTTCATCGCGCTCCGCCGTATTTCCTATCCGTTCGATCTGGAATGGATGGAGGGAGCGATGGTTGGCCACGTCTGGCACGTGCTGGCCGGGCGGCCGATCTACGGGCCGCCCACGCTGCAGTTCACGGCATTCCTGTATCCGCCGCTCTTCTACTACGTGTGTGCGCCGGTGGCGCGCCTCGTGGGCATCGGGTTCTTTCCTCTGCGCCTGGTGTCTCTGGTCAGCTCGATGGTGGTGTTCTCTCTGCTCTATCGGATCGCGGCGCGCGACACCGGCAGCCGCTACGCGGGCGTCGTGGCGGTCGGGATGTTCGCGGCCACCTACCGGATCGGCGGCGCGTGGTTCGACCTGGCCCGCAACGACTCGCTGTTCCTCGCGCTCCTCCTCGGGGGAGTCTACCTGCTCCGCTTCCGCGAGTCTCGAGCGGGCTGGGCGTCGGCCGGCGCGCTGCTCGCCCTGTCCGTGCTGACGAAGCAGACGGGAGCCTTCGTTGCGCTTCCGCTTCTCCTTTACGCGGCGGTGCTGGACTGGCGCAGGAGCCTTCTGCTGGCGCTGGCCTTCGGCGGTCTCCTCGGCGGTGTGACCCTCGCCTACAACCTGCACGATCACGGCTGGTTCTTGTACTACGTGCTGCGGCTCCCCGAACGGATCCAGCAGGGGGCCGCCGAGCACGCGCGGTTCTGGACCCGCGACATCCTGGCCGCTCTGCCAATTGCGTCGGCGCTCGGATTGACGACCGTGCTGGCGGCCCGGCCATGGCGGAGCCCGCGTGCCGCATTCTGGCTCCTGTTGTCGGCCGGATGCGTGGGGGCGGCGTGGATTTCGCGCCTGCACTCGGGGGCTTACGACAACGTCCTGATTCCGGCGTACGCCTGCCTGGCGCTGCTCACCGGAATCGCCCTCCATCGGTTGTCCGCAGCGGCCGCTCCCCGGTGGCAAGCCTTCGTCCGACTCGCGGTGGCGTCGCTCTGCATCGTGCAGCTCGGGTGGTTGCACTATCCCGTGTCCGAACAGATCCCGACCGCGCGTGATGCGGCGCGCGCGCGCGCGCTCGGTGTCAAACTCGCCCAGGCCGATGGCGAGGTCCTGGTGCCGTTTCATGCGTTCGTGCCGACGCCAACCGGTCCGGTCATGCACGCGCATTCCTGGGCCATCTACGACGTGCTGCGTGGCGGCGACCCGGCGCGATCGGCGCGGCTCGAGGGAGACATCGCCTACGCGTTCGACCGTCGGCTCTACCGGATGATCGTGGTGGACAAGGTCGAGCCCTGGATGCAGCCGGGGCTCGACGCAGCCTACCGGCGCGACGGCCGGGCGCTGGGCGACGAGGAGCTCCGGACGCGGACCGGCTACGGGACGTCCCCCAGGTGGATCTTCGTGCCGAGGTAGTGCTTCGCGATCACTGTCGATCGAAGATGGCCTTCACGTCGGACGAATTCAGGGTCATGCTCTCGACGCGGACCTTCAGCACGAGACGGCCGCTCTCGTCCACTTCCCACGCCTTGATCAGCTTGCGCTCCGGATTCCAGAACTCCTGTCGTAGCGTCGCTTTGTCCCAGCGGCTCTTCTCGCTGATCGTCGCCTCTCCGATCACGAGCCGCGCGTTCTTGCCGTCGATCGCGTAAGTCCGTTCCCCCGTACCGTCAGCAATCGACACCGAATCCGCCGTCGCCTTGATGGTGATCACTTCGGCGACCTGCTGAAGCGTGCGCAGGGCGGCCTGGCCAGCGCGCTGCTCCGGCGTGAGGTCCGCGGCAGTGTCGGGACTGCTGCCGCCGCGGCCGCCACCGCGCTGGGGGACCATTCCGGCGATCGCAAACGCCGGAGCGCCGCCACGACGGCCGCCCCCCCGTCCCGGGTCGGTGACCTGCGGGCTCATCTCGCGATTCAGTTTCCACGAACCGGTGAGCTTGGCGGCCGCGTCCGCGGGGGACGTCTTCTGACCCGCCGTCATCGGGAGAGCCGACGCCATCATCATCGTCAGCGCCACGATCAGTGTCGTGCCCTGCCGTTCCGTCATTCCGAGTGTCTTCATGCGCCCAGTCTAACTGAGTCCGAACGACGGGTGACGGGAACAGGTAGACCAACGGAGAATCTCATGACAGTTCGATGGCAGACGACGCAGACGTGCACCCGAGTCAACGACCCACACCTTTGACTCAGGGACGGGCGACGCACATTCACGCCGGGGTGACGATTGGCGGCGCTTCGCGCAAGGTGACGCAGATCGCCTTTCCGGAGAGCGTGAACAACACCGTCCACGGCTGCGGCGTGTATGCGTCGCGAGGCACCAACCCGATGTCCAATGCCTCCGACGGGATTTTCGCCGACAGCCTTTCCGCTGAACTGGTGACCCCGTCGGGCGATCCAGCGGCCGGACCACGGCCGCCTTTCAGATTGGCGTACCGCTCTGATCTACGGCCGCCTGGCCGCCGCCGACTGGTGGATCTCCCGCGCCGCGCGGATGCCGCTTTCGAGCGCGCCCTGGATCCACGCGTGGTAGAGCGAGCAGTGCTCGCCGGCGAAGTGGATCCGACCCTCGGGCGCCACGATCGCCGCCTGCAGTTCCGTCTGCTGGCTCGGCGCGAAGAGGGCGAACGCGCCGCGCGCCCATCGATCGCCATACCACGCGTGGCTCGTTCCCACCTCGTACTCCTCCCGGATCCGCGGGTGGATCCGGGAGACGTCGTCCAGCGCCTCTTCGAGGCGGGTCTCGGGATCCATCGCGCCCCACTGCAGGGCGTCCTGACCCCACGTATACGAGGCCAGCAACACGCCCCGGTCCGTGCCTGGAACTGACGGCGGGTAGTTGAGGCGGCGGACCGGCAGATCAGTGACGGTGCTGCCGCCGTCGATGCCGTCGTCCTCTTCCCAGAACCGGTGCCGCACCTGGAACAGCACCTTCGTGGAGGCGTGATAATTGAGCTGCCGGATCGCACGGTTCTTGGCGTGGGAAAACGCCGGCGCGGTCTCGATCGTGCGGAGGCACGGAAACGGCAGCGCGCAGACGCAATAGTCGCCGGCGGCGGTGAACCGTCCCGCTTCGGTCTTGTAGTGCACGCGCACGCCCTGCGCGGTCTGCTCGATCGCGCGCACCTCGGCGCCGAACCGCACTTCGGTCTGCAGTTCGCGGTAGAAGGCGTTCGGGAGTGCGTCCATGCCGCCGTCGATCGTCTGCATGTCCACGTAGGCCCCTTCGAGCTCTTCGCGGAGCACTTCCATGACCGCGTTGTTCAGGTCCGCTTCCATGAAGTTCATCACCGAGTAGTACTCGATCGCACCGTCTGAAAAATTACGGTGCTTCAGGAACTCGTAGAGCGAGAACCGGTCGAACTGCGCGCGAATCTCGTCCCACGCGGAGGGTCCGTTGCGCGCGATCAGTGCCTTCAGATCGGCGATCGCTCCCGCCCAGAGATCGTCGGCGGTCCGGCCCCGCTCGTGCGGCGCCAGGTCGAAGGGCAGCCGCTCCGGCGATCGCTGCGCTTCCGCCATCGTCATCCGCTCGCCGCAGACGTGGACCAGTCCCTTGGGATTACCCATCAGGAACGGGCGCATCGGGAGGCCGAACCGGGTGCAATACAGAAGCGTCAGCTCGTGGCTGCGCGGAATGCGCATGGCGCCGAACTCGGCGTAGAGTCCGGGCGCAAAGTCGCGGCAGGTGAACACCCGGCCGCCGACGCGGTTCTGCGCCTCGAGAACGGTGACGTCGTGTCCGCGCTGCTTCAGCTCGTACGCGGCGACAAGTCCCGCAACGCCGGCGCCGAGGACCACGATGCGCTTGCGCCCACCGGCGCCCGCGTCGAGCCCGCGCTCGGCGACCGCGAGCGTCTCCGGGGGAACCGGCGTGGTCTCGAGGGGCTGCGCCGCGCCCGCCTCGGGCAGTTCCAGGGCGCGTAGCAGTGGGTCGTCGTGGGTTCCGCTCATGCCGTTCTCCCTGAAGCCGGTGTTGGACGCATCGGACCGAAGTGTAGCCCGCCTCGAACCCGGGCCAGATACGCGGCATTGGGCATCCAGCGCTCCGAGGGCGTAGAATCTCGCACCAGCACCGGCAGCGCCGCGGCGAATCGGTTCGCCGTGCCGTGCCGCCGGCTGGGAGAGGCGACCCATGAACATCTCTCGGCGATCGGTACTCCTCGGCCTGGGAGCCGCTCCGCTGGTGTGGCGCGCCCAGCGGCGTCCGGGACGGCCGCGGCTCGCGGCGATCTGCACCACCTATTTCAAGTACTCCCACGCGCAGCATATCGTCGACCGCTTCCTCGAGGGATACGGGTGGAACGGCACCCATCATCACCCGGCGATGGACCTCGTCTCGATCTACATCGATCAGGTCGGCGCCGACGATGTCAGCCAGACGCGGCTGCGCGAGTTCCCGTCGATGCGATTGTATCCGTCGATCGCCGAGGCGTTGACTCTCGGCGGCAGCGCGTTGGCGGTGGACGGCGTCGTCCTGGTCGGCGAGCACGGCCGATACCGGCGCAACGAGAAGGGGCAAACGCTGTATCCGCGCTATGAGTTCTTCCAGCAGATCGTCAAGGTCTTCACCGACAGCGGCCGGTCGGTGCCGGTATTCAACGACAAGCACCTGTCGTGGAGCTGGGACTGGGCGAAGGAGATGTACGACACCTCGCGCCGCATGGGATTCCCGCTGATGGCCGGATCGAGCCTCCCGGTCACCTGGCGAACTCCGTCGGTCGAGATGCCGCTCGGCGCCCGCATCCGGGAAGCTGTGTGCGTCGGGTATGGCGGCGTGGACAGCTATGATTTCCACGGCCTCGAGACCCTGCAGGGCATGGTCGAGCGGCGCCGCGGCGGCGAGACCGGCGTCAAGTGGCTGCAGGCGTATCGCGGCGACGCGTTCTGGAAAGCGCACCAGGAAGGAGTCTGGCCGAAGGACCTGGTCGAGGCCGCCCTGTGCCGGAGCCACACCTTGAAACCAGCGCGCGCCGGGTTCAACGACACGCTACCCGGTCCCGACGAGATGCGGACGCTGGTGAAGGATCCGGTCGCCTACCGCTACGCACACCAGGACGGCCTGATGTGCACGATGCTGCTGCTCGGCGGCCTGGTCGAGGATTTCAACTTCGCCGCGCACGTCGATGGCCATCCAGGAGTCTTCTCGACTCAAATGTACCTGCCGATGCCGCCGGGCCGAACCACTCTCGCCAACTTCTTCAGCCCGCTCGTCAACAACTTCGAGCAGATGTACCTCACCGGGAAGGAGACCATCCCGGTGGAGCGTACGCTCCTGACCACCGGACTCACCGCCGCGGGCATCGAGAGCCTGTTCCGGCAGCAGGCTCGCTTCGACACGCCCCACCTGGCAATTCCGTATCAGCCCACGAAGGCCTCGACCTTCTGGAGGACCTAATGGCCATGAAACGGATCGCAGTGGTCGCGACGGTGTATCGCTACCTGTCCCACGCGCAGCACATCGGGGATCGTTTTCTCGTCGGATATCCCTGGAACGGGGCGTGGCACAGGCCGGACATGAAGGTCGTGTCGCTCTACGTCGACCAGAAGCCCGAAGGCGATCAGAGCGCCGCGCGGGCCAGCGAGTTCGGATTCGAGGTCTATCCCTCCATCGCCGCGGCCTTGCGGTGCGGCGGCACCAGGCTCGCCGTGGACGCGGTGTTGGTGATCGGCGAACACGGAGACTATGCCCGCAACGAGAAGGGTCAGGTCCTGTACCCACGCTACGAGTTCGTCAAACAGTGTGTCGAGGTCTTCGAGCACGATGGCCTGGCGGTGCCGGTCTACAACGACAAGCACCTCTCCTACAGCTTCGACCGCGCGAAGTGGATGGTGGACGCCTCGAAGCGATTGTCATTTCCCATGCTGGCGGGTTCGTCGCTGCCAGTCACCTGGCGCCTGCCGGATATCGATCTGCCGCTCGACTGTGAGATCGAGGGAGCACTCATGGTCGGCTACGGCGGCGCCGACGTGATGGACTTCCACGGACTCGAGGCGCTCCAGTGCATGGTCGAGCGGCGCAAGGGGGGCGAAACCGGCGTCCGGGCCGTTCAGATGATTCAGGGGGACGCGGTCTGGACAGCCGGCGACGCCGGACGCTATCCGCGAGATCTGCTGGTGTCGGCGCTCTCCCGCAGCGACACGCCCCAGGGGCAGACCATTGTCGACGGCCGCACCCAGGATCTCGTTGCCAAGGGAGAGTTGCCCCGGCTCGTGAAGTCCCCGGCGGCGTATTTCATCGAGTATCGCGACGGGCTCAAGGCGACGCTTCTGATGCTGGACGGCGCCGTGAAGGATTTCACGTTTGCGGCCAGGGTCAACGGGGCCGGCGTGCAGTCGACCCAGTTCTTTCTCTCCCCGGAACCGAACGTCACCTACTCGGCATGCCTGGTCAGCAAGATCGAGGAGATGTTCCAGACCGGCAAAGCGCCCTATCCAGTCGAACGAACGCTGCTCGTCAGCGGCATCCTCGAAAGCTGCTTGACCTCCAGATTCGCTGGCCAGAAGCGGCTCGAGACACCGCATCTCGATGTGCGGTACCGGGCCCCGCGGCAGTCACAGCATGCCAGGACATGAGTCCTTCTGCCTCGAATGACATCTTGTGGCTTCCGCCTTCAGGCGGAAGGATACGAATATGACGCGAGCCCTGTCCTTGCTCTTTGTCTGCGCGCTACCGGCGCTGGTGTGGACCGCACAGGTATCCGATCGCGCCCGGAGACTCCATCAGGATGCCCTGGTCTTCGACGCCCACGTCCACGTCGTCGATCGGCAGTTCTACCACGGCGGTGATATGGGTCAGCGCGTCGAAGACGGCCAGTTCGACCTGGTTCGCGCCAGGGAAGGCGGCCTCGACGCGATGTTCTTCAGCCTGTTCGTGACGGAGCAATACTATCCGGCGCGGATGGAGACAAAGCAGGTCCTCCGGCTAATCGATGCCGCTTATGACCAGCTGGCCAGGAACCGCGACACGATCGAGCTCGCGCTCAACGCGTCGGACGTCGAACGGATCAGCCGCTCCGGAAAAATTGCCGCCTTCATGGACCTCGAGGGCGGATTCGATCTCGACGGCGACCCGGCCGTCCTGCGCAACCTGTACCGGCTCGGCCTGCGCTCGTTCCAGCTTCCCGCCCACAACTGGGCCAACAACTTCGCCGACTCCTGCTGTGCCGCGCCGAAGTGGCATGGCCTCAACGACCGCGGCCGCGCCGTCGTCCGCGAGGCCAACCGCCTCGGCATGGTGATCAACGTGTCGCACGGCTCCGACGAGACAATTGCCCAGGCGATCGAGGTCAGCGCGGATCCGATCCTCGCCACCCACCACGGCCTGCGCAGCTTCAACGACATTCCGCGGACCATGCCGGACGACCTGTTGAAGAAGCTCGCCGCGAAGGGGGGCGTGATCGGGTTTCAGATTGGAAACGAGTTCCACAACGTGAAGGTCTTCAACTGGCGCACCGAGCACGCCGGAAAGCCGTTCTGGGACACGACCGATATCGGGCGGAAGGAAGCCGGCATGACGATCGAGGAGCTCGACCAGCTGGCGGCGCCACAGTTTCCGATGGTCGGGGTCGCCGCGCCCGAGGAGATCAAATGGACCCCGTACGAATGGCTGGCGGTGGTCGATCGCGCGGTCCAGCTGGTCGGTGAGGATCACGTGATGCTGGGCTCGGACTTCGACGGCGGCCCGACGCTGCCTCGCGGGATGCGCGACATCCGCGACCTCCCGATGTTGACCGAGGCGATGCTGCAACGCGGCTGGTCCGAGACGCGCATCAGGAAGTTCCTCGGCGGCAACCTGCTCCGCGTCGTCCGTCAAGTCACCGAGAAGGGTCCGCAGTAGCCGATGATGCGGAACGGGCCCGGGCTCCCAGCCCGGGGAAGAACGGCGCGAGCTCGGGCACGGCCTTGCGCAGGGCTTCGGCCACCATCCGGCCGACCACCTCGCCTCCCTTGACATTGAGGTGGGTGCGATCGATCTGGCCATTGAGGTCGCGGGGGCTGCGATCGGCCCACACCGCATCGCCGACCGTCTCGGCGTCGGCCCGGCTGATCGCGTGGAGATCGACCAGCGGCACCTGCTTTTCGATTGCGAGCGCGCGAACCGCTTCGACGTACGGCGTCTGCGTCGTCCGGATGCTGCCGTCCGGGTTGTAAATCCGCCGAACCAGCGAGGTCACGAGAACCGGCTTCGCCCCGATCGCTCGCGATTCGTCGATATATCGCGCCATGAACGCGCGGTACGTGGTCTTGGGATCGGTCTCGCGCTCGGGCCCCTTGCCCGGCTCGTCGTTGTGGCCGAATTGAATCAGGTAGTACTGCCCGCGCTTCGCCAGCGCCTCGGCCCACAGGCCCTCGGCGATGAAGCTCTTGGAGCTGCGGCCGTTGGCCGCGGTGTTGATGACCTCCAGGCCTCCGCCGGCGAGCTTTCGCAGACCGGCGCCCCACCCGGAATCGTCGGTCACCGTTGAATCGCCCACCAGCACCAGGCGAATCGGCGGCCTCGCCTGAGCAGACGGCGAGGACGGCGCCGGAGCGGCAGCGATCACGGCGATCGACAGGCCGACGGCGCCGGGCAACGACAGCAACAACGTTCGATACACGGCCGTCCCCCTTGCTGGACTGTTCAGCGGGATTCTACCTCGCGAGAGCGCCGCCAACGGCCGGCCTCCTTGACCACCGCTGCGGGTCGCGGTACAACTGCTTGTTCACCCATGACTCCAATCCGCCGCACACTGCTCATCGCCTTCGGCGCCCTGGGCCTCGGAGCAGCGACGATGTCGAGTTATGTGCATTACCGCTTGCTGGCCGACCCGAGCTACACGAGCCTCTGTGACGTCAACGCGACGGTCAGCTGTACCCAGGCGTATCTGAGTCAGTACGGCACCGTGTGGGGCGTGCCGGTCGCACTGGGCGGCGTGCTGTTCTTTGTCCTCGTGCTGCTCCTGGCGGGACTCGCCGCGCGGAAGCACTCGGCTGCACGGGACTCCGCGTCTACCTACATCATGGCGCTTTCCACGATTGGCCTGGCTGCGATCCTGTATCTGGGCTGGGCCTCGTACTTTCAACTGCACACGTTCTGTGTGCTCTGCGCGACCACCTACGTGGCCGTGATCGGCATCTTCGTAACCTCGGCTGGAGCCGCGACCCCTCCTATGTCTACGCTGCCTCGCAACGCCTCTCGTGATGTCCGTACCCTGCTGACGAGCCCGCTTGCGCTGACCCTCGTGGTCGTGCTCGCGGCAGGCGCCATCGGGGCCGTCTGGTTGTTTCCCCGTGAAAATGTCGCGATCAAGGAAGCCGCGGCCGAGCCGCCGCTCACCGATCAGCAACGCGACGATCTGGCGAAGTGGTGGGCGGTCCAGCCGAAGGTGGACCTGCCGATCCCGCGGGACGGCGCCAAGGTGCTGGTCGTGAAGTTCAGCGATTATATGTGCCCGGCCTGCCGGCAGACCTATGAGTGGTACAAGCCGGTGCTGGGCAAGTACCTCGCCGGGGGACAGGTCAAGTATGTCGTGAAGCACTATCCGCTCGAATCAGAGTGCAACCCGAGCGTCACGGCCAATCACGACGCGTCGTGCGAAGCGGCGGCGGCGGTGATCATGGCGAGAGCGAAGGGGACCGCCCAGACGCTCGAGCAGTGGATCTTCAGCAACCAGCCGACGCTCACGCCCGCAACGGTGAAGAAGGCCGCGAAGGAGATCGGCGGAATCGACGACTTCGACGCGCAGTACCCGAAGGTCCTGCCCGAGGTCCGGGCCGATGCCGAGCTCGGCGGGAAGCTTGGCATCACCTCGACGCCGACCTTTTATATCAACGGCAGGAAGCTGCCCGGCCAGAACATCTCCCCGCCGCAGTACATCGACTACCTGATCGAGTTGGCGCTCAAAGACCCGCAGTAAGCGGATCGCGGGCTGGTCGGTCTTCCGCCGCAGGGCCGCCACGCTGGTGCGCATCGGGTTGGAATCCGGCGCTCGCGCAAGCCACGCCGGCCATCAGCAGCGCACTGACCAGGAAGTAGTAATTGCAAAAGGCCTTCTTGCTGCAGAGAAACAGCAGCAGGAACATTGTGCCCAGGCCGAACGCAAACCCCGCCGGCGTCCGAGGCAGGCGCCACCAGGTCAGGGCCAGCCCCACCGCCAGGGCGACGATCGGCGCCGCGAGCAGGACCGGAGGCGAAGGCTGCCATCCGGCACGCGCGAAATGACTCAGCAAGCTGAGCGAGTCGATCCGGAACGGCTCACGCAACTGCAAGGTCACGACCGACCGCCACATGCCTGCCGGGTCCCACAAAAAGAACGGCAGCGTCACGACCGTGGCAGTCGCACCGGCCGCGAGCAACATCCTCGTCGTTGACGGAGCGTCCTTCCCGTGTCCTCGAAGCCATCGCGTGAGCCACAGTGCGATCACGAGATGCTGCTTCACCGCGACGAGCAGGCCCAGTGCGAGTGGCGTCAGCCCGAGTCCCGGGTGTCGAGCACCGCGGCGGATCGACTCACGCATCGCCGCATACACCGTGAGGCCTGCCCAGCAGATCGCCAGCGACTCGGTCCATCCCTGTTCGAGCACGAAGAACGTCCGCGGCGTGAACAACAGGGCGGCCGCCGCCAGCGGCGCAATCCGGCTGCGGACGGCATACCCGATACACCCGGCGCCGACCAGGAGCGCCCCGAGCTCCGCATAGCGCACGTCCTGCCCGAACGCGTCCACCGGCATCGCCATCAACAGGCTGAGCGGGGGATATGGAAAGCCAAACTGCACCCGCCCGTCAACGACCAGCCCGGCGGCGTAGAACGCCTCGCTGTCGTAGATGTTCCGGAAGGTGATCGAGTAAGGACTGTGGAGGTCCGCGAGCGCGGTCAGCGCCGCGCGAAAGACCGTCATCACATCGATATGCGGTCGTGGCGATGCGCGAATCAGCCACACGCCGAGCGCCGCGTAAGTCAGCAGCAATCCCGGAAACCATGCCCGCCGCGCGCGGGACGGGTCGAACGCGAGCAGCAGCGTCAACACCGTCGCGCCGCCGAGGCCAGCCAGGAATGCGGGATGGCGAGCAGGTTCCGGATGGCTCAGATACATCCCAATCGGCATCGTCGCCAGCGCCAGCAGGAACGAGAGAAGTCCCGCGACGAGCACGCCGGCGACGAGCGGCTCGGACCCTCGCGGCCCAGGCAATCGCCCCGCCCCCGCGAGCACGAAGAGCGTCGCGAGAAGAATCCATCGCAGGGCGATCGGGTCGTAGAACCCATCGTGGATTTGAAGCGCATGCCCGAGGAGGACGGCACCGAAGGCAAGGAGAGCGGCGTGCAGCGGGGTAAGGCGGGAACCCGCAGCCGAAATCACGGCCCGGTGTTCTGGGAACGAGCTCGAGACCCGGGGCTCGCCCCTCGGGCGTCGCCCGGCGCGGAGGGAGCGGCGCCAACCGATGACGGATCGCCGCGCCCGAGCAGCCTCGTTTCATGCGCGGCCTGACGCGACACCAGTTCCAGGAACGATGCGGACGGCCGTACCGCCGTGCCCGCGCTCGTCCGCAGGATGACGAGCGCCGCCGCGGCCGGATGCGACTCGAGCAGGGCCAGACCGCGCGTGGCGCCGAGCACGCTGATCGCCGTGTCGAGCCCGTCCGCCTCGAGGCCGTGCGGCGCGACGACGGTCACGCTGATGTCGCTGACGAGACCGGTTCCCGACGCGGGGTCGATGATGTGGGAGTAGCGACGGCCGTCGATATCCACGTGCTGCTCGCTGTCGCCGGAGGTCGAGACAGCCGCGTTGGCCAGCTCCAGCACATCAGGGATTGCCGGCAGACCGCTGCCGTTGATGCCGATTCTCCACCCGCGCTGCCCCGGCGGCGGGTCGCTGAACGCGAGATCGCCGCTCACCGCGACGAGGGCGCTCGGCACGCCAAGCCCGGTGATCACCGCGAGCGCCTCGCTGGCCGCGTACCCTTTGCCGATCCCGCCGACGTCGAGCGCCATGCCCGCGCAGTCCATCGTCACGGTCTGGTTCGCGGGATCGAGGTGGAGTTTCTGAAAGCCGCTCCGGCTGGCCGCCTCGTGCAGCGCCGCCGCGTCGGGGACGCGCGCGGTCTTGCGCGCCTCGCGCCACAGCCGGATGACCGGCCCCAGGGTCACGTCGAACGCACCGCCGGTCGCTTCCGCCAGAACCTGCGAGGCCGCGAGGACGGTGAACAGATCCCGGCTCACCGGAACGGCTCGGCCAACCGCGTTCACGGTGACCCGGCTCAGTTCGCTGCGCGGCTGGTAGTCCGAGAGGACGGCGTCAAGCGTGGCGATGCGGGCGAACGCTGCGCGGAAGGCGTCGTTGGCCGCCTGCTCGCCGGGCGCGTAGAGCGTGATCCGGACGAGCGTACCCATATGAGGTTCGACCGCCTCATATCGGTGAAGCTCCGCGCCCCGCACGCTCGCCAGTACGGCGACGGACAGGCACGCGGCAAGAGCCCCGCGCGCGATCAATATGGATCCAGTTCGACGCCGTTGTTCCAGGCCCGGTACATCTCCTCGGCGGCCGGCAGCGTTGCGGGCCGGACCAGCCGGAACCCGAGCCACTGCGCGTCGGTCATGTACCAGATGCTCTTGGGCAGTTGGGGATCTTGTCGTTTCCATTCAGGATCGGACTGGACGCGGACCGTGCAGGTGACGCGCGCCTCGGGATCGTTCCACGACCCGCCGCGAACGGCGTGCGGATACGGCGCGGTGGCCTTGACCCACGGATTGTCGGCGGGCTCCGCCGAGTACGGGGCGTACTGATCGAGGGTCCACTCCATGACGTTACCGAGCATGTCGTACAGGCCCCAGGCGTTGGGCTTCTTCGTCCC